>DDAT01000048.1:0-52065 GCA_002332985.1 Acinetobacter lwoffii
ACATCTGCACCTAGTTTAACTCCGAGATCTGCCAGTTGCTCAACATTTAAACCGCACTGCCAGAGCTGGTTGATCACAATCAGGGTCGTCGCTGCATTGGAAGACCCACCGCCAAGACCTGCACCCATCGGGATATTTTTTTCCAGACGAATTTTTAGTCCGCACGGCGTTTGGGCATAAGGCTTCAACAACTGTATTGCCCGATAGATTAAATTCTGTTCCAGATCGACAGAGGCCAGACCTTCAATCTGAATCGTATCATCGGCGCTTGGTTCAAACTCCAGCCAGTCACATAGATCAATCAGCTGAAAGATACTTTGCAGCTCATGGTAACCATTTTCACGGCGACCGGTGATATGTAAAAACAAATTCAGTTTAGCAGGCGAGGGAACACGAATCATCATGGGCTGGAATCAGGTCAATTAACGGTTTTCAATGATCATTGTAATACGGTTTTCTGCACCATTTCCAAGTGACTGCTTTAAAATCAAACGGTTTGGCATTTTGGCCTGCGCATTATAATTGAGATCGACCGTCCAGCCCTGTTCGATAATCTGGTTAATTCGCTGTGTATCATCTTTTTGTAATTTGGCAGTCGTGGTAGCAGGGCGGGCTTGTACCCAATCGACTAAATAACTGATCGGCGCTTGCCAGCCGGTTGCACGTTGCAGTAATTCTTCGGCACTGGCTGCCTGAATCACACCGGTTTTTGCGCTGTTTAAGGTCACTTGTCCCGGTGTGCCAGAAATCTGGGTTTTACCGACACCTAAGATACCGCTGAGCTCAATATCGAATTCTTCCTGCTGTTGTACCCAGGTAAAGAATGCGCTGCCAGTCTGTTGAGGGGTACGAACGCCAATTTTACCTTGCAGCTGAAATTGATTCTCTGCCTGTACAGACGGGGTGGCAGGCGCTTGAGGCTTGATCATCTGCTGACAGCCAGTTAAAAATAAAGCAGTGGCTGCAAAGGCACAGCAGCCCAATTGGCTCAAATTGCGCATAAATTAATTAACTCGTTTTGGTTTGTGGTGCTAACAATAGCGAATTAAGTTGTTTCAATTCTGGGTCATTTGGATGGTTTTGTTGTAATTGTTGTAACACTTGGTGGAATTGTTGTAGATCACCTTTCATGTACAAGGAACGGGCATAACGCACGCCAATCTTCACATTCGGATTCAACTGATAAGCTTTGTATAACACGTCCGCAGCTGTGGCGAAGTCATTCTGTAAATAACAGATATAACCATAGGTATCCAGAATGGATGCCTGTTCCGGTGCATATTCCAGTGCCTGTTCGACATAGCGGCGTGCTTCTTCGAGACGACGGTTCTGCATCGCCAGGGTATAGGCATAGGCATTCAGATAGGTCGGACTGTTCGGTTCAATTTTAAGTAAAGTGCTAAGTAGTTCATCCAGCTTGATGCGATCCTGATGGGGATCTAGCAACAGGACTTGCGAATAAACCAGTTCAGGGTCATCGGGCAGGTTTTTGCTGGCTTCTTCCAGCAGGCGAATAGCAGCTTTTTTATTCTGCATACGCGTCAAGATATCCGCCTGAGCCAGATACAAAAAGCTGGCATGTTGTGGATAATTGACCCGTTCCTGAGTCAGGAAACGCAGTGCATCATGCAGTTTATCCTGCTGGGCAAAAATCGAAATCATGTTACGGCGCGAGACCGTGTACAGACTGCCATCGACCAGACGATAATAGGCTTTGGCTGTTTCATAGTGCTGTTTGCGTTCTGCATTGACCGCCAGATAATAATAAGCTTCATTTTGATACTGCGCAGAATAACGCAGTTCGACCAGATATTTTTCAGCTTTCTCGTATTCTTCCAGGTCGATACTGGTTAGTCCGGCAATAAACAGGGCTTCTTCGGCAGTCGGCCATTTTTTTAGAATGTCTTGCAGTTTTTTTAGCGCCAAAGTCGCTTCGTTCAGCTTGACCAGATATTTGACTTCGGCCAGACGCACATCCAGATTATTGCGGTGTTTACGGCTGGATTTTTCATACCATTGCAGTGTCGCCTGAGTATCGCCGAGTGCATTGAGCAGATTGGCCTTCATCAGGATATAGCCGGTCGCATTCGGACGTTTTTTTAAGGCGCGGTTAATTGTATTTAAAGCCTGTTCAAGCTGACCATTTTGTGCTTCCAGACCGGCCACCAGCACCAGAATAGATGGATTGTCCTTGGCTTTAGTGGTACTTAAGGCCTGAATAAGATAAGTACGATCCTCTGTGCCTTCTGGTGAAATTCCGGCGAGAATTTCTTCCAGATCGGCGCTATCATCAATTTGCAGAATTTTTTCTAAGGTCTCAGCGGCCAGCTCATATTCATGTGCTTTCAGGGCAATATGTGATAAATAAAATAAAGCGGGGACATCTTGCGGCTCTTGTACCACCCAGTGCGTGGAGATATCTAGTGCCGCCTGCAGATCATCATGTTCCAGCGCGACATTCAGCGCACGTTGCTTGACCGAAGTGGAATTGCTCTTGATCGCCAGCACCGTATAGTTGTGCAAAGCGGTCGGAATGTCATGTGCAGCGATGGCAAACTCAGCCATCATACTTTGTTTTATCGCATCATAATTTTGATTTGCATGGTAAACTGCTTCCGCTGCATAGAGATGCGCAGTCGAAGCCATGCTACCCACCAGTAGGAATGTGGTAGAATATTGCTTAATTGTAGGGCCGTTGATACGGCTAATTGTTTGACGCAATTTTTTATTGATCCAAGTAATGCTTTTTATGACACCGATGTTGCACAATAGCATAAATTTAGTGAAATGATGACCTGATATGTCTTTCTTTGCATTGGGTGTCAACCATCAAACTGCCTCTGTAGAACTGCGCGAACAGGTAGCTTTTAACCCTGAAAAGTTAAGTGCCATTCTTGCCGAGCAAAGCCAACACCCTGAACTGAACGACATGGTGGTGGTGTCTACATGTAACCGGACCGAAGTTTACGCCATGTCTGAAAATGCTGACATGGTGCTAAACTGGCTCGCCCAGAAAAATGGGGTGGATGTCAAACAACTGCAATATCATGTCTATCGTTATGAAAATGCCCAGGCAGTGACGCATCTGATGCGCGTCGCCAGTGGACTGGATTCACTGATGCTGGGTGAACCACAAATTCTGGGACAGGTCAAAACTGCACTTTCTCTGGCCAAAGACTCCCATACGGTGTCGCGCGATCTCAACCGGATTTTTGAATATGCTTTTTATGCCGCTAAACGCGTGCGTTCGGAAACGGCTGTCGGCAGTCATGCGGTCTCGATGGGCTATGCGGTGGCGCAACTGGCCTTGCAAGTATTTAGTCATCCGGACAAGCTGACCATTATGGTGGTAGCAGCCGGAGAGATGAACAGTCTGGTGGCCAAACACCTCGCAGAGATGGGGGTGGGCAAGATCATTATCTGTAACCGTACCCGTGAACGTGCGGATATTCTGGCACAGGAAATTGCACATCGGGTTGAGGTCGAAATTATAGATTTTGATCAGCTTGCAGAAAATCTGCATCGTGCCGATGTCATTTCCAGTTGTACCGGCAGTTTGCATCAGGTGATTCATTTTGCCGATGTGAAGGCTGCACTGAAAAAGCGCCGTTACCAGCAGATGCTACTGGTCGATCTGGCAGTACCGCGTGATATTGATGCCAAAGTAGAAAGCCTGGACGGGGTTTATCTGTATGGCGTCGATGATCTGCAAAGTGTGATTGAGGAAAATCTGGCACAGCGCCGTCAGGCTGCGGTTGAAGCCGAAATCATGGTCAATCAGCTGGCTACAGAACTGATGACCCAGCAAAAGGTCAAACAGGCCGGGGCGACCATTCATGCTTACCGTGACCATGGTGAAACTTTACGTCAGGAAGAGTTAACGCTGGCAATGCAGCGTATTGCCAAGGGCGAAAAGGCGGAAACGGTACTGGCCGAGTTTTCACATCGTTTAACCCAAAAACTGTTGCATCCAACTTCTATTGTGCTGCGTGAGGCAGCCAAAGCGGAAGATCCTACCTATTTTGAGCTGTTACAGGAAGAACTGGGCAATGTAGTCGCGAAGCGTCGTAAATCCAGGCATTCGTTTTAATCAGCATGATGAGAAGCTTGGTTCTTTGCTGATTTGTACTTCAACATAAAACCCAGCCTGATTATTTGAGAAAATTATAAATAATAATGTGAGCTAGCAGTGACTTCATTGGATTCAAAAGAATCAATAATTTGAAAAATTAATCTTCTAACAGGGTCATTGAGCGTTTGCGGTCAATCTCATAAATCTGCATTTTCAGGTTTTTCATTTCTGCAATACTGTTAAATTTCTTGGATTTAATCTTGTTTTTTAAACACTGATATTGCAGCTTGGTTGAAAAATCAGCCGCGAGCTTATCGGCCTGTTCCGGCGATGAGGTGTAATCGCTGACATTGGCATGCTGCAGAATATGCTGCAGTTCATGATGATGGGCTGCGCAGGCACCGAGCACATAATAGATCGACAGTTCAGGATCATCCGGCAAGTCATCAAAAATCACATTCAGAATATTCAAAATCTTAAACAGCAACTGATCTTCCGCTACTAGCGCGCGCAGTGGTTCAAAATGAATATACAGATAAGGATGATTCATCAAGATCGCAATCACATATTCTTCAGCATCAATTTTGGTACTAAAGCTTAAAGATGCATCTGTATTGACCTTAGGTTGCCATTTACGATTAAAGCCCAGTTTTTCGCGGAAAAATTGCTGCAGCAGATAACGGAAGGAGCCGTGTTTGGGCAGTAATTCGGTCAGATTTTTTAGTTCACCCATAACCTGGCTCTTGCCTTCTGGGGTGGTGATATCCTGATTTTGGGTCAGATGGGCAAACACGAAGTCCGACATCAACGGTGCCTGATCCAGCAAGCGTCTGAAGTTTTCTATCCCTTCACGGCGGATCAATGAATCTGGGTCATGGTCAGCGGGCAAAACAAAGAACTTCAGCTCTCGGCCATCATTCAGCAGGGGCAGGGCAATATCCAAGGTACGGCGCGCTGCTTTTTGACCGGCAGCATCCCCATCAAAGGCAATGGTCAGCCGGTTGCTCTGCTTGAACAGAATATTCAGGTGGTCGGTATTACTCGCTGTGCCTAAAGTCGCCACTGCGCCATGAATGCCATATTGCTGAAGCGCAATCACATCCATATAGCCTTCGACCATCAGCCATTCTTGGGCTTTCTGTTTGCGGCCCTCATAGAGGCCGTACAGCAACTGGTTTTTATGGAAGACCTCAGAATCTGGCGAGTTGATGTATTTCGGCTTGATCTCGTCATTCAGGGCACGGCCGCCAAAGCCGACCACACGGCCCTTGGTATCACGGATCGGGAAAATGACTCGTTCACGCAGCAGGTCAAAATCACGGCCACTGTCGCTGGTGCGAATCAGACCTAAAAGTTTTAAGCCCTCAATATCCTGAGGAAAGGCTTTTTCCAGATGTTGCCAGTCTTCAGGCGCATAGCCTAAGCGCCAATAGGCAATGGTCTCTGCAGTCAGACCACGCTGCTTGAAGTATTGCTGGGCACTCGGGCTATTTGGGAGTTGGCGCTCATAGAACTGCGCGATATTTTCTAGCAGGTCGTAGAGGTTACCGTCTTGCTGAACTTCCGCCATCGGCAGGTGTTCAAAAGAAGCAAAAGGGTCACCATAAAAATCCTGTTCGACTGTCTGAAACTCTGCAAATGGATCGAAACTCGCCGTAGATGCAGCATTATTATTTTCTGTTGGAGCGTTATTCTGTTGCGGCTGAGTTTGTGGTGCAGTTTGAGCAGGCACGATTTTGGGTTTGGCTGCTTCACGTTTATATTTTAATTTATTGGAATCAGTATTGTCTTTAGGCAGTTCGATGCCCGTCTGGCTGGACAGGTCTTTCATCACTTCGACAAAATTACGGCTGCCAATGTCCATTAAAAAACGGATGGCATTACCGTTGGCTTGACAGCCAAAACAGTGAAAATACTGTTTGTCACGATAGACGTGGAAAGACGGTGATTTTTCCTGATGAAAAGGGCAGCAGCCTGAATAGGTACGGCCTGTTTTTTTCAGTTTTACGAATTGACCAATCACATCGACAATATCGGTGCGATCGAGAATCTGATCAATCGTATGTTGAGGAATGGCCATGGTCTGCTGAGCTTCTCGTGCTGGAATCTAAGGTCTAAATCACTGAAAAAATGAAAATAGTCTAGTTGGACATTGAATATTTCAAGTTCCTTTGTATACCTTTTGCACGTTTTGTTCAAGCCTAGGCAAGACAACGCAAAAGGGCAAGTATGATACCTTGCCCTTGAGGAAAATGCACCTGTAAAGCGCTGTCTTATTTGCTGATGCTGCCGGCCTTCTTTAGCTTTATTCAGCCGTTTTAGGACGATCCAGCAAACCAAATGAAAGGCGATTGGTGATGCTGCGCTTTTCAGTTTCTGGCGTATCCGATTGTGCATCGGTGGCGGTTACAGTCTTGGCTTCTTTACCAAAAATACCCAGTGTCGCGCGGTTAAAGAAGCTGCCTTCACTACGCGCTGCACGCAGATTCACCGTCCCATCTGATTTCACCAGATTCGGATAATTCAGCTTTAATACATCCACATATTGCTGAGAAGTCGCTTTATCACCTAGCTGAGCATAGCCATAAGCAACCGTTGCCAGTGCTTCTGGAATCTGCGGAGTTTGAGGATAATGTTCAATCACCCACAAGCCACGTTCAACTGCTGCCAGATAAGCCTTACGCTTGATGTTGAAACGTGCTGCGTTCATTTCATGCTCAGCCAGTTCCTGACCGATAAACTGCATACGCTGTGCTGCATCCACTGCATAAGTGCTAGATGGATAGCGGCGAATGAAATCAACAAAATTCTGGTAAGCCACTTTCAGGTAGCTGACATCACGATGCGACTGTTTCAGCGAGGTATAACGCAGCAGGCCGTTATAGTTCTGTTCCATATTTGAGACACCGCGTACATAGTAGGCATAGTCGACATTTGGATGTTGCGGGTTCAGACGGATAAAACGCTCTGCCAGTGCGACCGCACCTTCATAATCTTTTTGCTGGAATTTCACATACAACAGTTCCAGTTGCGCTTGCGGGGCATACTGACTGGTCGGGAAATAAGTTTCCAGCGCTTCCAACTGTTTTGCTGCATCGGTATATTGATTACGATCTAGCGCTTTCTGTGCTTTTTGAATATAAACCTGTTCGCTAGATTCCGGACCTTTATCCACGACTTCTTTTTTTGGATTACTGCTACAGCCTACCATTGCCGATGCAATGCCTAATGTCACAGCAAGCATTGTCATTTTATAATGTGGTAGCGACATAAAAATTCCTCTGTTAATACGGGCAATGAGCTACAATTGCACTATTAAACCACTTTTGTCTGAATGAGCAAATGAGTCAAGCACAATCTTCCAATTCTAATATCCCTGATACTGATTTCAATTTACTTGAAGATTCTGAGGATGCAGATAACCATACTTCAGAAGCAACTGCAACACGTTTATCGTTGCAATTTCAACTGGATGAAACTTATATCGGGCAACGGATCGACCAGATTGCCGCAATGGTCTGGAGCGATTTTTCTCGAGAAAAATTAAAGCAATGGATTAAAGATGGCAATTTATTGGTGAATGGTCAACCGGTTAAGCCGAAATTTAAAAGTGATGGTTTTGAAACCCTGACTTTAAATGTTGAGCTTGAAGCGCAAACGCGCAGTCTGCCGGAAGATATTCCACTGGACATCATCTATGAAGATGATGACATTATGGTCATCAACAAACCAGTCGGTATGGTGGTACATCCGGGCGCTGGCAATAGTTCTGGCACCTTGGTGAATGCTTTATTGCATCACTATCCGAAATCGGCTGAACTGGCGCGTGCAGGTCTGGTACATCGTATCGATAAAGACACCAGCGGTCTGTTAGTCGTCGCCAAAAATCTGGAAGCACAATTTGCCTTAAGCAAACAGCTTGAGAAAAAATCAGTATATCGCCTGTATGACTTGGTAGTTTACGGCAATATTATTGCTGGCGGTACCATTGATGAACCAATCAAACGCCATCCGGTGGATCGTGTGAAAATGACCGTACTTCCAGGTGGTAAAGACGCGGTGACGCATTACAATGTCAAAGAGCGTTTCCAGCATTTTACCCGTGTTCAAGCCCGTCTGGAAACTGGACGTACCCATCAGATCCGTGTGCATTTTAGCTATATCGGCTTTGGCTTGGTGGGCGATCAGGTGTATATGCCACGTGTCCGTATGCCTGCAGGTGCATCGCAATTATTAGATGATACTTTGCGTGGCTTCAAGCGTCAGGCTTTGCATGCTGTACAACTCGGTCTGACCCATCCGCGTACCAAAGAAGAAATGACCTTTGAAGCACCGTGGCCGGAAGACTTTGCCAATCTGGTTGAAGTGCTGCGTACCGAAAACAAAGCCTATTAATCTTTTTATTTAGCTCGCGTCAAAGCAAGGAATCGAGATGCAATTTGTACCAGGACTTCCACAAGGTGTGTATGTCGGCCAGACTCGCGTTCACCATGCGAAAGTACAGCCATCCGCACAGCCTGAGCTTGCAGGTTTTAACTTGGCCTTGCATGTGCAGGATAATGCGCTACGGGTACAACAGCATCGTATGGCTTTATTGCAGGATTTCGCTGCCTTTGGCGTAGATAAGATTACCTGGATGACCCAGACGCATAGCACCATTTGTCATAGCATTAATGAGCAGATGCAATTTACCGCATTGGTCGGAGATGGTCTGGTGACGCAGCGCAAGGCGCATGCCTTGATGATGATGACTGCAGATTGCTTGCCTGTAGTATTGGGAAATGCTGATGGCACAGAAGTTGCCAATCTGCATGCCGGTTGGCGGGGACTCGCAGGAGGTATTATCGAAAATACCATTGCGGCCATGCAGACTCCGCCGACCTGGGCCTGGCTTGGTGCAGCCATCAGTCAGCCCTGTTTTGAAATTGGCACTGAGGTGAAAGTGGCTTTTTGCAGTAAATATCCTGAACTGGACAGTGCATTTCAGGTGGGCGAGCAGGCGGGTAAATATTATGCCGACCTGTATGCGATTGCGCGTTATATCTTGCGACAACATGGGATACATACCGTATTGGGCGGGGATCAGTGTTCTTATCGTCAGGCGGATGAATATTTTTCTTATCGCCGTGAGCCTAAAACGGGTCGTATGGCGACATTCGTGTTTATGGCATGAAAATGTTAAACTTAACTGAATTTTTTGGCTTTTGAGCGTTATGTCCCTATCTTCCAAATCTATTGCGATTGTTTATCACAGTCCTTATGGACACACGGCTAAAGTGGCAAATTTTATTGCCGATGGTGCGCGAGAAACTGGTGTTCAGGTGCATATGATGAATGTCGAACATATAGACTGGGATGTGCTTGATGCCGCAGATGCAATTATCTTTGGTTGTCCGACCTATATGGGCAGTCTGACCTCTGCCATGAAGCTGTTTATGGAGCAATCCTCTAAACGCTGGCTGGCACGTAGCTGGCAGGGTAAACTGGCCGCAGCCTTTACCAATGGTGGCGGACTTAGTGGTGACAAGCTGGCGGTCCTGCAGCAAATCAACCTGTTTGCCATGCAGCACGGTATGCTCTGGAGTGGCTTGCCATTAATGCCGACAGGTCGTGCAGTGACGGACCTGAACCGGATGTCGAGCTTTTTGGGTTTAATGACCCAGTCGGATAATGCCCCGGTTGAAGTCACTCCACCTGAGGGCGATTTAAAAACCGCGTTCTGGTTTGGAGAATATATTGCCCTGACTCTGGCGCGACTAAATACCCCTGCTTAAAGCCATAAAAAAAACCTCCAAATGCGGAGGTTTTTTTTATATTCAACTTTTAATCCATTATTTATGGAAAATTCGCGCTTTATCACGTTGCCAGTCACGGTCTTTTTCGGTGGCACGTTTGTCATGAAGCTGCTTACCTTTGACCAGAGCAATTTCCAGCTTGGCATGTGGACCTTTCCAGTAGCAGGCCAGTGGAACGCAGGAATAACCTTTCTGGTTAATCGCACCCATCAACTTTTCAATTTCACGGCGATTCAGCAACAGTTTGCGGGTACGGGTTGCTTCAGGCACCACATGGGTCGAAGCACTTAACAAGGGCTGAACCTGTGCACCAAACAAGAACGCTTCACCATTTTTAAAGGTAATATAACTTTCTACAATGGTCATGCGACCAGCGCGCATTGATTTGACTTCCCAGCCTTTTAATGAAAGCCCCGCTTCAAATTTCTCTTCAATAAAATAATCGTGGCGGGCACGTTTATTCAGTGCAATGGTACCGCCATTATTTTTTTTTACTACAATAGATGCTTTCGCCATAATCTGATACTTCCAAACGTGCTGCTATTGTACCGCAACTAGAAATAAGGTGAAGTTTTTTAAATTAATGAGGATTATTCACCAAAAAAACAAGTTTTTGCTAAAATAAGATTCTACATAACAAACAGAGTACAAATGGATGTCTAAAACTCGTGTGATTTATCCGGGGACTTTTGATCCAATTACCAATGGACATATTGATTTGGTAACCCGCGCAGCGCGAATGTTTGATGAAGTCGTGGTAGCCATTGCTATCGGTCATCATAAAAATCCGGTATTTAGTCTGGAAGAGCGTGTCGCATTGGCGAAAGAGTCATTGAGTCATTTGGACAATGTTGAATTTGTAGGTTTTGACGGTTTGCTCGTCAATTTTTTCCGTGAGCAAAAGGCGACTGCTGTATTGCGTGGTTTGCGTGCAGTGTCTGATTTTGAGTACGAATTTCAGCTGGCAAATATGAACCGTCAGCTGGACTCCCATTTTGAAGCGGTGTTTTTAACCCCTTCAGAGCAATATTCTTTTATTTCATCCACTTTGGTGCGTGAAATTGCTCGACTAAGAGGTGATGTAACCAAGTTTGTACCACCAAACGTGGTTGCGGCCTTCGAGCGTAAACTTCAACAAGGTTGGTAGCGTGTCTTTATATATCACCGATGAGTGTATTAATTGTGATGTCTGTGAACCTGTATGCCCGAATGAGGCCATCTATATGGGTGAACTCATTTATGAGATTCATCCAGACTTATGTACAGAGTGCGTCGGACATCATGATCAACCGCAGTGCCAGTTGTTCTGTCCGGTGGATTGTATTCCACTGGATCCGAATCATGTCGAAACGCAGGAACAGCTGCAAGCCAAGTATGAAAAACTGACTGCTCAAAAAACATCAAGCAATTAGTCTCGATATTTGATACTATGCCGCTCGAAGTGAGCCAGACGATCGCTGCTGTGGAGATCTCCGTGATTGAAGCAGGGGAGGAAAGTCCGGGCTTCATAGGGCAAGGTGCCAGGTAACGCCTGGGCGGTGCAAACCGACGGCAAGTGCAGCAGAGAGAAGACCGCCTTCATTATGTTTTCGAGCAATCGGAATCGGAGGTAAGGGTGAAAGGGTGCGGTAAGAGCGCACCGCATGGCTGGTAACAGTTCATGGCGAGGTAAACCCCACCGGAAGCAAGACCAAATAGGAATCCATTAGGCATGGCCCATGCTGGATTCGGGTAGGTCGCTTGAGCGCATGAGTGATTGTGCGCCTAGAGGAATGATCGTTCACGACAGAACCCGGCTTATCGGCTCACTTCAACAAATTTTGATCAAACAGCACAATATGGGGTTGACGTGATTTACAGAAAATCCCATAATGCGCGCACAGTTTAAGGCTATGTAGCTCAGTTGGTTAGAGCACCGCACTCATAATGCGGGGGTCACAAGTTCAAGTCTCGTCATAGCCACCATATTCTGAAAAAACCCACTCCGATTGAGTGGGTTTTTTATGCCCGTAAAAATTAAAATGATATGATTGTTGAAATGTAGACAAATGAATTTTAATAACAATGACTGTAAATCAATTAAATTGGCAGAAAGATAATTTTGAAAATATAGAGCGTGCGTGGGAGGGGGATTTATGGGGTCGCCGCCGTTTAGGAGAACAACTCACAAACTATATTGACCGTTTAAATTGCGGAGCTGTGCTTGCTTTGGATGCACGGTGGGGTGAGGGAAAAACTTGGTTTGTGAGGCATTGGGAAAAGCATTTAGAAAATGAAAACCATAATGTGATTTATTTAGATGCTTTTGCAAATGACTTTTTAGAAGACCCTTTTCTTACAATTGCAGCCGAGATTAGTCAAGCTTTTAAGAACTCTAATGAAATCGATGGAGAAGAAGTTGAAGATTTTAATTCTAAGACAGCTTCAGTATTAATTTCTTTAGCTTCGATTATTCCTATGATTGCTGCTCGTGCAGGCCTACATATGATTGGCTTAGGAGCTTTAGGCGAAGCTGCTCAACAAACTTACAAGGAGGGGAAAGAGCTATATGATTTAGCAAGCGACCAAATTACAGAAAAAGTAAAAGAGAAAATTGAAGAGAAAATTAATAGTCATCAGATTGAAAAAGAAACAATTCAAGATTTTAAAAATGAATTAGATAAGCTAGCTGAAAAATTAGATAAACCCTTAGTATTTATAATTGATGAGCTTGACCGGTGTCGTCCTGATTTTTCAATTCGATTAATTGAGCGAATTAAACATTTTTTTGATATCAAGAATATTGTTTTTGTTTTAGTAATGGATAAGGTTCAATTTTCAAAAGTCGTATGTCATAACTATGGTTATGATGAAACTTTAGGAGAAGCATATTTAGATAAATTTGTTGACTTTACAATCCATTTAAAGCAGGCAAAAGATAGTGAGAATTTTGAACTTATTATACGAGATCAGCTATTTAAAATAGGTGAATTAAAGACTACAGATGAATTTAGTGAATTGTATTATTGGGCACTTTATTTACAGTTTCATGTAAAAATGAATAGTCGAGAATTAATAAAAAAGATTAATCAATATGCATTATTAAGAGCAGATACTGATCATAAAAACTTGGTTTTAATAACTTTCCTATTTGGTTCAATTTCAGCAAATAATTTTAAATCCTTTGTAGAGGAGGTTTCTCAAAAATTAATCAAAGACTCAAGGGGTGATGTATATCAATTTGCACGAAAACATGGAATTTCCACCTGGAATGGTAATTATGATGAAATAACAAATAGTGAATGGTACAGAATAATTATGCAAAAAGAATTTTTGATCAGTAATCCTTTATTAAACACGATGATCGCTGCTTTTCATGACTCAGCTTGCTCACAAGATAACTCTACAAAAGAACAATATTTGAGAGGAGGGTTAGTAAAATTTGCTATTTCAGAATATACAAACTCATGTAATTTTTCATTAGATTGGGAAAATTATATCAAACGTGGTATTTAATTCTTATCCTTAGAGTAAGATATAAAGCTTCCTAAATTATCCGTCTGTAACTGCTCACGCATTTTTAGAAACTGCTTTTCGTCTATGTCATAGATTTTGAGGGAAAGCAGCTTTTCTATATCTTCCGGTGGAAAACGATATTTAATAATTTTTGCAGGAACGCCGCCTACAACAGCATAGGGCGGTACGTCTTTAGTGACTACTGCACCTGTTGCCACCACAGCACCTTCACCCAGCTTTACACCTTGCATAATCATGGCACGAGAACCAATCCAGCAACCATCACCAATCACTGTATCACCAGCAGGCACAAAACTGCGTGTATCGAACGGAAATGCCGAAATCCAGTCGGTACGGTGTAATTGATTACCGCCCATCATAATCACGCATTCAGCACCAAAACAGACGAAATTACCGATATAGAGCTGATCAATCGGCTTCTCTGGCGTTGCAGGTTTTTCATGTAAATAACGCACCACACAACGCTCAAACCCCTGATCCCAATAGGCCGAATAATACGAATAATTCCCTTTGATATGAATGTTGGGATTCTTCACCGTTTTTGAGATGAACTCGAATTCACACCAATGCTTCACAGGAGAATTAATTAACTTTTCAGACATGAGGAGGCTATAACTACAAGGAATGCGCCATTATACCGAATTGCACTTTAAGCTGAATCAACAATCGCAATTCAGCTTGTGAAGCAAATCCTAAAGCACGTGCTGATATGACCTAAGCGCTGAGAGGAATACGGGCAATGACTTTAATTTCAAAATCAAAACCTGCCAGCCAGGTCACGCCAACAGCCGTCCAGTTTGGATAAGGCTTTTGATTAAACACTTGCTGCTTAACTTTCATAATACTTTCAAACTGTACTTCTGGGTCGGTGTGAAAAGTGGTGACATCGACAATATCATCAAAAGTACAACCAGCCGCTGCCAATGTTGCAGCTAAGTTTTCAAAAGCCCGTTCTACCTGCTTCTCAAAATCTGGTTCAGGCGAGCCATCTTCACGGCTACCGACCTGACCAGAAACAAAAAGTAAGTCTTCCGATTTGATCGCAGCAGAATAACCATGCTGTTCATACAGGGCATGGCGGTCTTGGGGAAATATCGCAGTTCTAGTCATGTCTATTCTCATTCAATATCTAATTTATCAGTGAGTGAAAGCAACTTGACTTTCACATACGCTTCGTATGTAAACATAATTGACATACGGTCCGTATGTCAATTAAAATTTTTATGATGATGAGGTAAAGTAATTCATGTCTGTTCGTGAACAAAAGATGGCGGAAACCCGCAAGAAACTGATAGAAGTGGCACGCCGTGCGTTTGCGGAATATGGTTATGCTGGCACTTCAATGGATAAGCTCACGGCAGAAGCAGGGCTGACTCGTGGTGCGCTGTATCATCATTTTGGTGATAAAAAAGGCTTATTTGCTGCAGTGGTCGACCAGATCGATTCGGAAATGGCTTCATCTGCGCAGCAACATCTGGAGCAGCCTGATGATCTGTGGGAAGGATTGATGCTGGAAGGGCGGACCTATATTCAAAATGCCTTAAACTCTGAATTCCAGCGCATTGTATTGCGCGATGGGCCTGCGGTATTGGGTGATCCTGCACACTGGCCAAGTCAAAACAGATGTTTGCAGTCCACGCGTGAATGTGTTGAGCAATTATTGGTAGCAGATCGAATTAAAACAGTTGATCCGGAAGCTGCTGCGGTATTTTTAAATGGTGCTGCAATGAATGCAGCCCTCTGGGTGGCTTCTAGCGAACATCCTGAGCAGGTACTCCCTGAGGCTTTACATGCATTTAATTTATTTGCATCGGGGTTTTTAAAAGAAGCCCAGAGCTAATTCGTTTGTAGGAAGCAGATAAAGGTAAAAAACCCCTCAATCGAGGGGCTTTAAATTAAACAGCTTTAAATTTTAAAGATATTCAACTTTCACAATTTCGTATTCAACTTCACCGTTTGGTGTATTGATTTTCACATCGTCGCCTTCGTTTTTACCTAAAAGACCACGTGCAATTGGCGAGTTCACAGAGATCTTGTTAATCTTAAAGTCTGCTTCGTCATCACCTACAATTTTATAGGTTTTCTGTTCTTCAGTATCCAGATTTTCAATCGTGACCGTTACACCAAAAACCACACGACCATTCTGTTCAAGTTCTTTTACGTCGATCACCTGAGCTGCACCCAGTTTGCCTTCGATGTCCTGAATACGACCTTCACAGAAGCCTTGCTGTTCACGTGCTGCATGGTATTCTGCATTTTCTTTTAAGTCGCCGTGTTCACGCGCTTCTGCAATTGAAGCTGTGATACGTGGACGATCCACTGTTTTCAGTTGGTGTAATTCTTTCTCTAAGGCAATTTTGCCTTCAGGTGTCATAGGATAACGTTGCATGTTGTCCCTCAAAAGTCAGTTGAAAGATATAAAATCTATAAATAAAAAAAAGCCCGCCACCAAGAAGGTAGCGGGACTTCTTGGAAGCGAATTAACCTTTAGTTAGGTCTTGCAAACGATATACATCCATCGGCAATTTAATTGCTAAAGCTTGGCATACTGCATCCGCACCATTCAATGTAGTTGTGTTATACACTTTACCTTGAAGGGCTGAACGACGGATCGAGAATGAGTCTTCTTGTGCCTTTTTGCCTTCAGTCGTGTTAATCACAAGGTGGATTTCGCCGTTCTTAATACGGTCCACGATGTTAGGACGACCTTCAGTCACTTTATTGACACGTTCACATTCCAGACCAGCATCGCTAATCACTTTAAATGTACCATCAGTTGCAAGAATCTTGAAGCCTAGGTCAATCAATTGTTTTGCGATACCCGCTGCACGTGGTTTATCTGAGTCACGTACAGAGATAAATGCGTGTTTCACTTCGCCTTCAGTTGGAAGACCTGGTAAACGCTCGTTTGCACCTAAAACAGCTTTATAGAACGCTTCACCAAATGTTTTACCAACGCCCATCACTTCGCCAGTCGATTTCATCTCAGGGCCAAGGATCGGGTCAACACCAGGGAACTTGTTGAATGGGAACACGGCTTCTTTGACAGAGAAGTGCTCAGGAATAATCTCTGAGGTGAATCCTTGAGATTCTAGAGATTGACCCGCCATACAACGTGCAGCAACTTTCGCTAAAGATTCGCCGATACATTTAGAAACGAATGGCACAGTACGTGATGCACGTGGATTCACTTCCAGGATGTAAACGTCTTCACCTTTTACAGCAAACTGAACGTTCATCAAACCGATTACGCCAAGTTCTTTTGCCATAGCCACGGTTTGACGGCGCATTTCGTCCTGAATCTCTTTAGATAGAGAGTAAGGAGGAATCGAACATGCCGAGTCGCCTGAGTGAATACCCGCTTGCTCAATGTGCTGCATGATACCGCCGATCACCACGTCTTTACCGTCAGATACGCAGTCCACGTCAACTTCGATCGCATCATCTAAGAAACGGTCAAGAAGAACAGGCGCTTCGTTAGATGCTTGAACTGCATCACGTAAGTAGCGTTTAAGTTCTTCATCGTTGTACACGATTTCCATCGCACGACCACCAAGGACGTAAGAAGGACGTACGACAAGTGGGTAGCCTACTTTAGACGCTTCAGCCATACCTTCTTCAGCAGATTTTACGATGCTGTTGTTTGGTTGGCGAAGTTGTAGACGTTGAATCATTTGCTGGAAACGTTCACGGTCTTCTGCACGGTCAATTGCGTCAGGCGATGTACCAATGATTGGCGCACCGGCTTCTTCTAGAGCACGAGCCAATTTCAAAGGTGTTTGACCACCGTACTGAACGATAATGCCTTTAGGCTTCTCGATACGTACGATTTCTAAAACGTCTTCTAAAGTGATCGGTTCGAAGTACAAACGATCTGAAGTGTCGTAATCCGTAGAAACAGTTTCAGGGTTACAGTTTACCATGATCGTTTCATAGCCGTCTTCACGCATAGCCAGGGCAGCGTGTACACAGCAGTAATCGAACTCGATACCTTGACCGATACGGTTAGGGCCACCGCCGATCACCATGATCTTGTCTTTGTTCGATGGATTTGCTTCACATTCTTCATCGTAAGTTGAGTACATGTAAGCTGTATCAGATTCGAATTCTGCAGCACATGTATCGACACGTTTGTAAACTGGAGTTACGCCCAGGTTCCAACGATGTTTACGGAATTGCTTTTGTGAAATACCCATCAAGTCTGCAATGCGAAGATCTGATAAACCTTTACGTTTGAACCCACGGATGTTGTCCGCATTCAAATCACCAAAACCTAAAGTTTTAATTTGGTTTTCAGTTTTAATGATGTCTTCGATTTGAATCAAGAACCAGCGGTCAATGTTCGTTGCAGCGAATACTTCGTCTAAAGTAAAGCCGTGACGGAATGCGTCGCCCACGTACCAAATACGCTCTGGACCTGGAACTTTAAGCTCTTGCAAGATCTTTTCGCGCGCGCCTTCAGCACCCACTTCAATTTTTTCGTCAAAACCAGAAGCGCCAACTTCAAGACCACGAAGGGCTTTTTGTACAGATTCCTGGAAGTTACGGCCAATCGCCATCACTTCACCGACAGATTTCATCTGTGTGGTTAAAGTCGCGTCCGCTTGTGGGAATTTCTCGAAGTTAAAACGAGGAATCTTGGTAACAACGTAGTCGATTGCAGGTTCGAACGATGCAGGTGTTGTACCGCCAGTGATGTCGTTTTTCAACTCATCAAGCGTGTAACCCACTGCCAATTTCGCCGCAATTTTCGCGATCGGGAAACCGGTTGCTTTCGATGCAAGTGCAGATGAACGTGATACACGTGGGTTCATCTCGATCACAACCATACGACCCGTATTTGGACAAATACCGAACTGTACGTTAGAACCACCTGTTTCTACGCCAATTTCACGAAGAACCGCTAAAGATGCATTACGTAGTAACTGGAATTCTTTATCTGTAAGCGTTTGAGCAGGGGCAACAGTGATTGAGTCACCTGTATGCACGCCCATTGGGTCAAAGTTTTCAATGGTACATACAATGATACAGTTGTCGTTTTTGTCACGAACAACTTCCATCTCGTATTCTTTCCAGCCAATTAAAGATTCATCGATCAATAACTGTTTAGTTGGAGAAAGATCGAAACCGCGTTCACAAATTTCGATGAATTCTTCTTTGTTATATGCAATACCGCCACCAGAACCACCCATGGTGAATGATGGACGGATAATTACAGGGAAGCCGAAACGCGCTTGAATTTCTAAAGCGTGTTCCATTGACTCAGCAACGTCAGCTTTTGGACATTCAAGACCAATTTTACGCATTGCCTGGTCGAAGAGTTTGCGGTCTTCAGCTTTTTCAATCGCTTCTTTGGTTGCACCGATTAATTCAACATTGAATTTTTCTAAAATGCCGTGCTCATCAAGGGCAAGGGCACAGTTCAATGCCGTTTGACCACCCATGGTCGGAAGAACAGCATCTGGACGTTCTTTCTCAATGATCGCTGCAACAGTTTGCCAAGTAATTGGCTCAATGTAAGTTGCATCCGCCATGGTTGGGTCGGTCATGATGGTCGCTGGGTTCGAGTTGACCAAAATAACGCGGTAACCTTCTTCACGAAGGGCTTTACATGCTTGAGCACCTGAGTAGTCAAACTCACATGCTTGACCGATGACAATCGGACCAGCACCAATAATCAAGATGCTTTTAATGTCAGTACGTTTAGCCATGATGCTTCCTTAATTACTTCTTAGATGCTTCGATAAGTTCGATGAAATGATCGAACAATGGTGCGCAGTCATGTGGACCCGGGCTTGCTTCAGGGTGACCCTGGAAGCTGAACGCAGGTTTGTCTGTACGATGAATACCTTGGTTGGTGCCATCAAACAGTGAGCGATGCGTTACACGCAACACATCAGGCAGATTGCTTTCATCGACTGCGAAGCCATGGTTTTGAGAAGTAATCATCACTGTACCATTATCTAGATTTTGTACAGGATGGTTAGCACCGTGGTGGCCGTGAGGCATTTTTAAAGTTTTAGCACCACTTGCAAGCGCAAGAATCTGGTGACCCAGACAGATACCAAATACTGGAATTTCAGTAGTTTCTACAATTGTTTTTACAGCTTCAATTGCGTACTCACATGCAGCCGGATCGCCAGGGCCGTTCGAAAGGAACACGCCATCTGGATTCAGTGCAAGTACATCAGCAGCAGGAGTTTGCGCCGGCACAACAGTCAGTTTACAACCGCGGTCTGCGAGCATACGTAAGATGTTGGTTTTGACACCGTAATCGTATGCAACAACATGGAATTTAGCTTCTGGTTGAGAGAAACCTTTGCCTAATGTCCAAGAGCCTTCAGTCCATTCAAAACCTTCAGGGTCGCAACATTCTTTTGCCAGGTCTAAACCGTTTAAACCACTAAATGCACGTGCTTTTTCAAGCGCTTCAGCTTCAGTGATATTTTCGCCAGCAAGGATACAGCCATTTTGCGCACCTTTGTCACGTAAGATACGTGTCAGTTTACGCGTGTCGATATCCGCAATTGCCACAACATTGTGTTGTACCAAATATTCAGCTAATGATTGGGTTGAACGGAAGTTACTGTGCAGTAAAGGCAGGTCACGAATGATCAATCCGTTCGCCCAAACCTTATGAATACGACCTGATTCAGTGTCTTCTTCATTACAGCCTGTGTTACCGATATGTGGGTAAGTCAGTGTCACAAGTTGCTGTGCATAACTCGGGTCAGTCAAAATTTCTTGATAGCCAGTCATGGCAGTGTTGAAAACGACTTCACCAGTCGTACTACCCGATGCGCCAATCGAAGTACCTTTAAAGATAGTTCCGTCGGCAAGGGCTAAAATTGCTGGGGTGCTCAAACCAAAGCTCCTGAAATTTAGGCTGTAAAAAAGCGAGAAGACGAAAAAAAAGGAAGGCTAATTTTTAAACCTACCCTCCTATGTCTGCTCGCTTGAACTTAACACGGCATTATACGCAGAACGACCCCTAAAGTCCAACGGCTTTGCAGCGAAAGTATGAGATAAATGGCTTGCTTTTTGCATGGAAGTCTGTTTTGTAAGCAATGTGAAAAAATGTAAGCAATTAATAATTGTCAGACAAATCAAATCTTAATTTTTATCAAATCTACTAATATAGCTTAGTCGATATAACAATAGGAACAAGACAAATGGCTACAGCACCTAAATCTACTACATCTAAAAAAATCACTCCGAGCCTGGTCACTGAAACTGCCGAGAAGCTTGAAAAAGTAGCAGTCGAGGCTAAAGATCAGGCAATTGAAACCATCGAGGAAAGTAAGGAAAAGCTTGAAGTTGAAGCCAAACAGTTGAGCGATACTGTGCAGGAACAATTGCGTCAATTTAAGCAGGAGGTGTTACAGCGTATTGATACTTTGAAGGAGCAGATTTTCGGTTCGCAGAAAGAATTAACTGAACTGAAAAGCTTTATCAAGACAGAATTCAACGCTGTCGTCGAAGACTTATCTAATCTGGGTAAAGAGTTGAAAGAGGATGTCAGTCAGATTTCGACCAAGCATAAGGAACATCTGACCGATACTTTTAAACGTTCTAAGGACAGTACCATTGAAGTACTGAAAAAAGTCAAACCCGTGGTGAAAACAGAGAGCTCGGACAAAAGTCCTGAGCTGAAAAGTTAGGCTGCGCTGAAAGGCCGCTATTTAAAAAGGAGAACAATCAAATGTTCTCCTTTGTCTTTATGCAGCAAAACGGACTCACAATAACAATTAAAGGGGGTCACGATGCAACAGCATTTTGTAGGTGTACTTATTTTACTGATATTGATCATGCTACTGAATCTGGAAAGCGGATTGGGGCGCATACTTTATCTGGGTGTAATCGTATTATGTCTGGGAGTACTGGGACTGGTGTTTGGGACCATTCTTTTGATGATCATTACTTTTGCTTTTATTCTTTATGCTGCTGTGAAATCTATTCAGGAACAGCATCATCTGCATCATTAAAATATGAACGTTGAAAACGATAAAAAATCTAAAATAATTACATAGGGGATCAGTCATTGTTGAGCGATAAACAAAAACGTGAGACTTAAAGTCTCACGTTTTATTCGCCTGTTACACTTTAAATAGCTGATGCACAGCGTCAATCTATTTAAAACACATGCAACCAGTCACGTTTATTATGAAAATCTGCCTGAGGACTACTATGCTGCATGGCATAGAACTGCTCACCTTGCGAGGTTTTTAAAACAGCAGATAAACCCAGGAACAAGTTTTCCCATTTCAGTTTATGTATTGTCATAAAATCAGTCAGATCCACACTGACATTGAGACCATAATGCGTACGTTTGAGCTGGTTCAGCTCAATATCATCCGCAGCTTGGGGGGGCATATCTTCAGGATAACGGTATTCTTCGAATTGATAAGCCTGCCAGGCCTGAGAAGGGGAAAGATTAATCTCACGATAAAAATCTTCACCCTGAACCCCAATAAAAATTTCAAAGCAGGTCTGTTCCCACAGGAAATCCTGACGGGGATGTGCCGTCACCATATCGGGCCATAAGATGTACTGATTGGGATCACGGACCCAGAAGCCCACATTTAAATTGCATGGGCCTTGCTGTTCAATGGCGGCAACCAGAGAGATGGCCTGAAAACGGCGATCAAATGCGCTAAGTTCGTAACTTGCCATAAGTCCTGTACTTAGTTAGACAGATGAGCGAAACGGACAAGGTTGGACAATTTTTGGTTTTGTTTCGCAGCTTTCTTGTAAAGCAGCGCAATTTTACCAATAGTTTGAACTACTTCGGCACCAGTCGCTTCTGAAATTTCAGCAATCAATGCTGCACGCGCTTCACGATCTTCAGCTACGATTTTTACTTTAATCAGTTCGTGATCGTTTAAAGCACGTGCCAATTCTTCGATGACATTTTCAGTCAGGCCTTTGTCACCCAGCATAACGACCGGGTTTAAAGCATGTCCGATTTGACGTAAACGCTTACGTTCCTGAATAGATAAAGACGCCATGAGAGATAACCTGAATTTTAAAACGGCTTAGTATAGCAAAAGCAAAAAACAAACGCTTTAAATTATCAGGAAATAATCATTTCCAATATCTCTTCATAACGAGCAAAACTCCTAGATTTAGATACACATGTATACTGCAAAATATGTCTTTTTCACGTACAATTAATAATTGGACGTTTTTTTATTTAGAGAGTTATGGCTACACGCATTACCAACCAAAAGTTATCTAAAAGTAGTCGTGATTGGATGAGAGAGCATTTAGACGATCCTTATGTGAAAAAGGCACAAAAGGACGGCTATCGTGCGCGTGCAGCATATAAGCTCTTAGAGATGCAAGAAAAGTACAAAATCATCAAACCCGGCATGACCGTGGTCGACTTGGGTGCAGCTCCCGGGAGTTGGTCACAAATCGCAGGTAAGCTAGTCGGTGACAAGGGTTTATTGATTGCATCTGACATTTTACCAATGGATGCATTACCTGATGTGACTTTCTTGCAAGGCGACTTTCGTGAAGAAGAAGTCTTCCAGCAATTGTTAGAAATTTTAGATGGTCGTACTGTAGACGTTGTAATTTCAGATATGGCCCCCAATACATCAGGTAATAAGGCTGTAGATCAACCGCGTCAGATTTACTTGTGTGAACTTGCATTGGATTTTGCCAATAAGGTGCTAGGCCCCAAAGGTCAATTTGTGGTAAAAGTTTTCCAAGGCTCAGGTTTTGACGAATTCCGTAAGCAAGTGGTTGATAGTTTTGATGTTCTGAAAACATCTAAACCTTTGGCATCACGTGCTCGTTCCAAGGAAGTTTTCCTGATCGGGCAGGGACGTAAGAAGGCTTTAAAATAAGTCTACTTGCCAAGTCGTTAAAAATTGTGCATTTTGTACGTTTTCAGATAATTGTAAGTTGATTTACAGCTTAAGTATTAAGGTCACCCTGAACAGGGCATGATCAAATTAGATTGGAATGGGAATAAAGCTTTGAGCGATCTTTTTAAGAATGCCGTATTGTGGCTCGTGATACTGGGTGTGCTGGTGTTAATCTTCAGCAACGTCAGTGACCGCAATCAACCGACTACAATGAACTACTCAGAGTTTGTTGCCGCGGTCAATGCTGGCCAAATTAAACAAGTTGTGATTGACGGCGAAAGAATTCGTGGCGAAAAATCAAACGGTTCAGAGTTTGAAAGTATTCGTCCGGCAGTTCAGGATCCTGAACTGATGCCAAGCCTGATTAAAAATAATGTTGTAGTTGAAGGTGAAGCACCACAACGTCAAGGCTTGCTCATGCAGTTGCTTATTGCAAGTTTCCCTGTACTTTTAATCATTTTGTTATTCATGTTCTTTATGCGCAACATGGGTGGCGGTGCAGGTGGTAAAAACGGCCCAATGAGTTTTGGTAAATCTAAAGCCAAAATGCTGTCTGAAGACCAGATTAAAGTCACTTTCACTGATGTTGCTGGTTGTGACGAAGCCAAGCAAGAAGTCGTTGAAATCGTAGATTTCCTGAAAGATCCAACCAAATTTAAACGTCTGGGTGCGAGTATTCCACGTGGTGTGTTAATGGTGGGTCCTCCAGGTACGGGTAAAACCTTACTTGCCAAAGCCATTGCCGGTGAAGCGAAAGTTCCATTCTTTAGTATTTCAGGTTCTGACTTCGTTGAGATGTTTGTCGGTGTCGGTGCATCCCGTGTTCGTGATATGTTCGAACAGGCGAAACGTCATGCGCCATGTATCATCTTTATTGATGAGATTGATGCAGTCGGTCGTCATCGTGGTTCAGGTACTGGTGGTGGTCACGATGAACGTGAACAGACATTGAACCAGATGCTGGTTGAAATGGACGGCTTTGAAGGTAATGAAGGCATTATCGTGATTGCTGCAACTAACCGTGCAGATGTACTGGATAAAGCACTTCTTCGTCCAGGCCGTTTTGACCGTCAAGTTGTGGTTGGCTTGCCAGACATTAAAGGTCGTGAACAAATCCTGAATGTACATTTGAAAAAATTGCCTTCAGTGACAGGTGTGGATGTTAAGGTTCTTGCACGTGGTACACCGGGCTTCTCGGGTGCGCAATTGGCAAACTTGGTAAATGAAGCTGCTTTATTTGCTGCACGCCGTAACAAAAATACCGTCGATATGCATGACTTTGAAGATGCAAAAGACAAGCTGTATATGGGTCCTGAGCGTAAATCAATGGTACTTCGTGATGAAGAACGTCGTGCGACGGCTTATCATGAAGCAGGGCATGCGATTGTTGCTGAAAGCTTGCCAGGTACAGATCCTGTGCATAAGGTGACGATCATGCCACGTGGCTGGGCTTTAGGTGTCACCTGGCAGTTGCCTGAATTTGACCAGACCAGCCATTATAAAGACAAAATGTTGAATGAGCTTTCGATTTTGTTTGGAGGCCGTATTGCTGAAGAAGTCTTCATTAACCAGATGTCGACTGGCGCTTCAAATGACTTCGAACGTGCAACCAAAATGGCGCGTGCGATGGTAACCAAGTACGGTATGTCAGATAAACTTGGTGTTATGGTCTATGAAGAAGATGCACAGCAATCTTTCATGGGCAGTATTGGTAGCCGCAGTATTTCGGAAACTACACAACTAGAAGTCGATCGTGAAATTCGTCGAATTCTGGATGAACAATATAAAATTGCACGTGATATCTTGGAGAGCAAAAAAGATATTGCCCATGCGATGGTGAAAGCCTTGATGGAATGGGAAACCATTGATCGTGATCAAATCCGTGACATCATGGAAGGTCGTGAGCCTCAACCACCAAAAGTCTATGTTGCAGATAATCCTGTGATTGATGTAACCCCAGATGATGGTCCGTTGACTCCTCCGCCATTGCCAGCGAACTAAGTTCATTAAAAAAAACCACCTTCGGGTGGTTTTTTTATGCTTGTCATTTTTGTGATATCTTTTTGAGTGTTATATTGAGCGATTAAAAATGAATAAGAAAAACAAAAATGAATATGCCTGTTCTGGAATCCAGTGTTTACCAGCTTCGTCTTGAACCGTTGAGCTGGGAACATTTTTCTGATTTAGTGGTTGCATGCGCTGAAGAAAATTTAGGTAAGATTTTATATAATTCGGTGCCTTATCTGCATAACTTAAAAAAATATTTTTCTCAGGCCTTTGAACAGCAAGCTCAAGGTGAAAGGATGGCTTTTGCTGTGATTGATTTAAACTCCGGCCGAGCAATTGGAACCACTAGTTATCATGATATTAAGGCGGAAATTCCACGTTTTGAAATTGGTTATACCTGGTATGCTAAGCGCTATCACAGAACCTATGTAAATCGCGTTTGTAAATATCTTTTGTTAAGACATGCTTTTGAAAATTTAAATGCTCAGGTGGTCGGCTTTCGAACTGATCATTTGAATCTTCCCAGCCAAAAAGCGATTGAGGCATTAGGTGCCAAACGAGATGGCATTATCAGGTGTCATATGCTACGTAAAGATGGACAGACTATTCGAGATAGCTATATCTATAGTATTTTAGAAAGTGAATGGGCAGATGTGAAAGCATTATTACAAACTAAACTGATGCAATATTCCCAAAACAATTACTTCGAAATCTAGGTCCTAGCCTTATTCCACTTTGCTTTATTCAGCGATCCATAAGACAATATCGGGGTTATTTTGAGTGAGTATTGAATCATGCAGCTGATGCCTTTGTTACCACATGTATGGACATTTGGTGATTTAAAATTGGACTTATCCCAGCCGCATGTGATGGGGATTCTCAATGTCACCCCAGACTCTTTTAGTGATGGTGGTCGGCATAATCACAAAGAAGATGCAGTCGCCCGCGCACTGGAAATGATGGCCGAAGGAGCAACCGTAATAGATATTGGCGGTGAATCGACCCGTCCAGGTGCCGCAGTGGTAGAAGTGGAAGAAGAAATTCGCCGCGTAGTGCCTGTCGTTGAAGCTTTATCCAAACACAATGTCATTCTCTCGATTGACACGTCGCAACCTGAAGTGATTCGTGAAGCGGTTCGGGCCGGAGCGCATATCTGGAATGATGTCCGTGCTTTGACTCGGCCGAATGCATTGCAGACCGCAGCAGAGCTGAATATTCCGGTCATCATCATGCATATGCGCGGCGAACCAACCACCATGAACAATCTGGATCAATATGAGGACGTCACTGCTGATGTGATTCGCGAGTTATCCCAACGTGTTCAGGATGCCTTGGATGTTGGAGTAAAAGCAAAAAATATCATGATTGATCCGGGTTTTGGTTTCGCCAAAAATGCCCAGCAAAATTTAAAGCTATTGAACGAATTTTATAAACTGACCGAAATGGGCTATCCGATTCTGTCTGCTTTATCTCGTAAACGCTTTATCGGGACAGTTCTAGATGGTGCAGAGCCGCAAGAGCGTGCAGTGGGTTCGGCAACAGCGCATTTACTGAGCATTCAGCAGGGTGCCTGTATGGTGCGAGCGCACGATGTTAAGGCTACAGCCGATGCGATTAAAATCTGGCAGGCTATGCAAATGGCTTAGAAAGCGAGGCTGGGAAATCCCTACATTGGCAATGTTGTTTGGCTTTTGAGCAACAATATGCTATATAGGCACGCTTAGATTAGATAGTCATCCTTTAGAGTGCCTGTAATGTTTGCAGATTTACTTCTCCCCATGTTCGATGATGAATATTATCCCGATATTCTGGTTGCTGAAATCAAGCAGCACATCGAACGTTTTGCCCAAAAAGTTGCTAAATCAGGTTTGTCAGATCAAGAGATTTATCAGCTTGCCAATCTGACTGTGGCTGATATTAATGTCATGAAACCTCAGTTTGAAGATCTGGATTCATCTCTGGATGATACTGCCGCGGATTATATTGCTGAAGCCATGATGATGGTGGTGCAAGAGCACGGTCTGTTCGAGATTGAAATGGAAGAGTTGATTACCAACCGTGAATGGTGATTTAAGAAAACCTTGCAGCTGCAGGGTTTTTTATTGTCTGTTGAAATAATCTTTAAAGCTATTAAAGCGAATCGAGCCGAGTAATTGTTGCTCTTCATTCATGCATTGCTGATAAAGGTTTTGGTAATAAGCGTGCAGATTTGACTGACCCTGAATCTGTTGTGGTGTTTTGGATTTAGACTGTTGATAAGCCCAAAAAGCCAGTTGCCGGAGTTTCTGCAACCTGATCTGATCAATTGCGCTACAGGAACTTTTAAATAAAGGTTCCAGGATGACCACCCCAAAGGAGGAAATCGCTAAAAAGATCATGCTGATAATGATCAGCACATCCGAATGAATCAGATAAAGGTTAAGCAGCAAACATAGAAAAATTGGAATTTGCAGATAGAGACAGTTTTGCAAACGCTGACTATAGGCTTTGGAACTAAATTGTGCCTGATATTGCGCATACCAGATATAGGGATACAGTAGTGCCATCAACACAATTAAGGTGACATTAAAGGCGATCGTGGTGTTTTTAAAAAAATAATATTCTAGAAAAACTGAACTGATGCTGCAGGCTACACAGACCAGAAGGGACAGTAAATTAATCGCGATAACAAACTGGATATTTTGCAGGGCATTAAATTTAAAGCGGCTATAACGCAGCTTCAGGAAAAAAGCGTCTGGATGACGTAATTGTAATGTAGCGAGATCGAAGTGTTTTAATTCTGACATGGGGATTTCGCGTTAAAAGAATAAAATGCAGGCACAAAAAAACCAGCCTAATGCTGGATTTTTTTATTGCACCATTTTAATAAATATTAAAATGGTGCCCGAGGCCAGACTCGAACTGGCACGCTTTGTGGGCGGGGGATTTTAAATCCCCTGTGTCTACCGATTTCACCACTCGGGCATGTGCGCAATAATAGAGGACGAAATAAAGCTTGGCAAGCAAATTCCGAAATGATTGCTTTCTTTTCAAGCAATTCCGTGGCTTCTATTCTAAAAATCAGCAAATCAACGTTTTTTAAAATTCAATATTTGCAGATCTTTAAGATGGCCAATGAAAAAGGATAGAGAGAACTATGAATTTTCATCCAGATAGCTGTCGACATCTAGATGCTTGATCGTTTTACAATATTGATGCTCATATTTCAGCAGCCGCGTATATAACCCGGCATAGTGATTTAATTGCTGTTTTAGTTCGGCATACCGAGGATCATGGCTTGAATAAAAACGTAATTTTAGTCGGATCAGGCAGGTTTGTTTATAAGCCCAAAAACAGATTTTACGTAATTGTTGTAGCTGATAGTGCTCAGTATTTTTACTATTTTCCTTGAATAAATTTTCTCGATAAAAGCGCACAAAACCAAAGCTCACGCCAAAGAAGAATAAGCTCCACATCAGCAAACTGCTTTGTATAAAGACTAGATTTAAGGCTTGCATCAGAATCACAATAGCCATCTTGATTGGGGTATGCCGTAATAACTGATACAGTGAATAAGAAGAATGCTGAATCTGGTGCAGAATCAAGGTGAGACTCAACATCAGGAACAACAGAATGGCCAAAATGGCATAACTTTGCGCCTGAAATTCGCTGATTTGCACAAAAGATTGCTGTACCAGATCTCCTAACATCAAACTGATGGGAACAAAAATCATGGCGGCCAAGACCCAAGGAATTAAGAGCTTGGCTTTATCCCAGATTCCACGGATTCTAATCTGACTGTAAAACAGGTAATTTCCTTTAAATGCAGTCGGATATTGGCGCTTAAGTTGCTGCAGCAACAAAGTCACTTGCGTAGTGGGCATCATCCAGAGATTAATTTAATATATAGATGAAGCACTATAGTCGATTTTGCGCAAAATCGCAGAAGAAATGCAGTTTCAGAACGTAGCACTGTTTTAATCATGAAGATTTTAGTTTTTTAGCGACGAATTATGCGAAAATAGCCGATTCAAGATTTATTTTTTTAAGGACAGTTTATGACTGATCAATCTCCTCAGGCGTTAAGCGACATCGAAATTTTAGACATCCTGCAAAGTATGAAAAAGGATGAGCTAAATACTGAGGCGCAAGCAGCAATTCGTCAGGGTGGTAAAGCTGGTCGTCAGGAAGCGCATAAAGCAGCCTTAGTAGCATTGAATCAGTCATTTGAAGACAAGTTTGTCGAAGCCGTATCTTTGGCTTTGGGTCTAAATGCAGCACAAATCAAAAAAATCCGTTATAAAAAAGACCGGATCCGTATTTTAAAAGCGCGCGGTATTGATTATATGGCAATTGATGGTGCTGAAACTGCACAGGTACTGTCACAAATTGCCCAAGCAATTGTGCGTGAAGATGCAATTGTCACCCATGACCTGCATAATATTTTCCCATTCTGGAAAGAAGGTTGGCCAATGGTTCAGTTTGACAGCGCATATAAAATTTTATCTGAAGATATTAGCATTCACTATCAAGCGACTTTAGATAAATTGCTTGAATTGTATGGTCGTTAAGATCGCAGTATCAAAGCACCTTCGGGTGCTTTTTTATGGGCTTCTATTTAACTATGAAAAATCCAAGCCAGTAATAAGCTGATGGGCCAAATAAACAGTCGCCACCATGTAATCAGTGGATCCCAAAAATATTGTCCAAAAGACAGAGTCTCGTTAAAGCTTCGTTGCCCACGTTCATAAGCATAAGGAGTAACTCTCCATGCTAAAATCAGCAAAACAATCGCACTTACGATCAGCAGCGTGTGGCTGTATTGGGCAAAATAATAATAAATCAGATAAAGCGCAGAATAAAAGAAAGTACATGCCAAAACAGCGGGCAATGAAAAAGACATAAACTTGACTCTATTGTATTGTTATATCAAGGCATTATAAATGAAAATACCCGATGTATCACATCGGGTATTTATCGGTTGTTGAGCTTAAGGTTCGTTATAGCTCAGTGTGGGTATTTGATTAACCCAGCGTTGAGTAAAGTGGGAAAATACCAAAGATCATCGCTGTAACCAGCATCACTAAACAAGTAATCACTGCCCACTTGATGGTAAATTCTTGGTGTTCACCAAAGTTAATTCCTGCCAACCCACAGAGTAAGTAGGTTGATGGAACCAATGGAGACAGTAAGTGTACAGGTTGACCAACAATTGATGCACGAGCCATTTCCACAGGAGTGATACCATAGTGTCCGGCGGCTTCAGAGAGTACAGGCAGTACGCCAAAGTAGAAGGCATCGTTCGACATAAAGAAGGTCAGTGGCATACTAATCACAGCCGTGATTGGTGCTAAATACGGCCCCATACTTTCTGGAATAATGGCAACCAATTCTTGAGACATGGCTTCAACCATACCTGTGCCCGACAAAATACCAGTAAAAATACCTGCCGCGAAAATAATCCCGACTACAGCTAAGGCACTAGCAGAGTGGTTACCAACCAAACGCTTTTGCATGTCTAAATCAGGATAGTTCACCACCAATGCAATGCACAGCGCCACCATGAACAGAATGGCCGCAGGTAAAACACCCATCACTAAGCAGACCATCAAGACCAAAGTCAGTAGTGCGTTAAACCATCTTAAGTGGGCACGGTTAGCTTCTGGTTCTTGCGAAATTTGAATACTGTCACCATGGCTAATATCTAATTCCACAATACCAATGCGTTTACGCTCCATACGGCCATACATAAAGCCGAGGAAGTATAACCAGCCAATTGCAACGAGCATTGATAAAATCATCGGAACAAAGACATCGTTTGGATCGACATGTAATGCAGTTGCAGCACGTGCTGTTGGTCCACCCCATGGGGTTAAGTTCATGATGCCGCTCGCAAGCATCATCAGACAAGCCATAATTAAAGGACTCATACCAATACGCTTATACAGCGGTAGCATTGCGGCAACACAGATCATATAAGTGGTTGAACCGTCACCATCCAAGGAAACAATTAAAGTCAGTGTAATGGTGCCGAGGGTCACTTTTAAAGGATCGCCTTTAACCTGCTTTAAAATCCATTTTACTGAAGGGTCGAATAAACCCGTGTCGATCATAATTGCAAAATAAAGGATTGCGAAAAGGAGCATTACGCCCGTAGGAGCGAGCTTTTTAATGCCTTCCATCATCATATTGCCAAGTTCAGCAATATCAAATCCAGCAAGGTTGTCAACAAAGAGACTTAAAACATAAGTAAGTAATGCAAAAATGATAGGGATTAAAGTTAAAGCAACAAGAGCGCTCAGTCGTTTGGACATGATTAAGTACATGAAGCACATAATCATGCCTAAACCTAAAATGGTCAGCATGGATCAATCCTTTGAACGTGTTAAGTCTGTTTATTCATCAAGTGACAGCGATAGTATGCAATTCAGCATGATTTTTAAATGCTCTTAAACATATGTGATTTTTCGTTCTATTTTTCTAATAAATAATATATATCTATAAAGTATGGTTAAGATACTTATTTTGTATAACTCCATATACTTACAACTGAAGCCATAAAAAAACCTTGCAGTTGCAAGGTTTTGATTCAAGGCGATGTTTCTATTCATCGACTGTTTTGGTTTCAGGTTGTAGTGCTTCTTCAAGTAAACGCGTCACTAAAAGTTGGTCAATCTTAAAATGGTCGACATCGACCACTTCAAATTTAAAGCCTGCGTATTCTACGGTATCAGCAGGGCGTGGAATTTTGCGTAGACGGTACATCATAAAACCAGCCAAAGTTTCATAATTTTCTTCATCTGGTATTTCATCAATGGCCAGTGCATGCTTCATGTCTTCAATCGGCGTGCTACCATCAATCAGCCATGAATTGTTATCACGTTTAATAATCTGTTGTTCAGCTTCAATAGGGGTGACCCAGTCGCCCATCACCGTAATCATAATGTCCGACAGGGTGATGACGCCCACGACCAACGCATATTCGTTAATCACAACGGCAAACTTTTCTTTGGTGGAGCGAAAACGGTCTAATAACTCAGACAAGGTTAATGTGTCTGGAATGGTGAGAACATTACGAATGGTGCTTTCATTGAGTTGCAGTAAAGATTGATTATTCAAAATACGGACCAGAATGTCTTTGGCATCGACATAGCCAATTACATCGTCAATATTTTCACTACAGACTAAAAACTTAGAATAAGGATATTCAGCCAATTTTTGACGAATACTAGCTTCGGATTCATTTAAAGTAAAATACACTACATTTTCACGCGTAGTCATACTTGAAGGAACGTTCCGCTCTTCAAGCTCGAATACATTTTCAATGAAATGATGTTCCTGTTTTTGTAGTACACCGGCCTGTGCACCGGCATCCATCACTGCGGAAATATCATCAAAAGTAATATTGTCATCACGGATGGTATTCACTTTAAACAGACGGAACAGCATGTTAGCAATGGCATTGATAAACCAGGCCAAAGGTTTGCAGACTTTAATGAAAATCTGAATTGGCTCGATGACTGAGACTGCGATCTTTTCTGGCGCAATCATGGCCAGACGCTTCGGCATTAAATCTGCAAATAAAATAAATAAAGAAGTAACGACAGTAAAAGAAAGCACAAAGCTGATATTTTCAGTCCAAGGACCTTGGTAAAAGCGGGAAACAAAATTAAAAATATAAGGACGGAAAGCGCCTTCACCTAAAATACCGCCGAGAATAGCGACTGCATTTAAACCGATTTGAGAGGCTGCGAAGAAGTCAGCAGAATTTTCTTGTAGATCTAAAACTTTTTGAGCGCGATGTTCACCCGATTCAGCCAGAATTTTGAGTTTGACTTTACGGGCACCTGCGAGGGCGATTTCTGTTAAAGATAAAAAACCGGCCCCCGCGATGAGTATTAAGATAATCACGATATTTTGTAAGAGGCTCACAAATCCACCTGTGGATGAATAGTATCTTGGGATATTTTTAACACAAAAAAAGACTTGAGGTGTAAAAACTACCTCTCAAGTCTTCAAAGTATAATCTTAAAAAATAAGAATTTAGAAGAATTTGAGTTTAATAGGGTGAAAATTGAGAATTATTGTTCAGGAATTCACGATTTTCTTCTTCAATCATTTGACGGGCGACATATAAAATCAGCTGACGTAACCAGCGATGTGCCGGATGATGATGCAGTAATGGACACCATGCCATCTTCAATTCAAATTCAGGAATATAGAAGGGTGGATCTTTAAGTAACAAATTATGGTTCTTGGCTTGCAGGCGGGCAATACGCGTTGGCAACGTTGCTACCAGATCTACATTTGACGCCAATAGTCCCGGCATCTGATAGTGACGGGTAAATACTGAAATCTTACGTTTTTGCCCAATACGTTCCAGCGCCTGATCAATCCAGCCAAGTCCGGCCTGCTTTTCAGGATTAACCCCGAAACCCACGCCCATGCCGGTTTTAGATACCCAGATATGCTGTGCATCTAAATAGCTTTTCAGGTTCAGGTTACCAGCAGCAGGATGTTTATTATTTAACAGACAAGAAAAACTGTCACGCCACACCAGTACCTGATGGAAACTTTGCGGAATTTCATTAAACCGGTTAATCGCCAGATCAACCTTACCTTGTTCCATGTCACGATAAGACACATCACTTGGTGTCAGGAAGTCCAGAACAACATTGGGTGCTTCAGAGCGTAAAGCTTTGACCAGGCGCGGTACCAGCGTCGCTTCAGCATAATCTGAAGTCATGATACGAAATACACGATTTGAGGTATAAGGACGGAACTCGGTACGTGGTTCCAGAATCATCGACAAGTCAGCCAGGGCATCCCGAATACGTGGTTGTAATTCTAAAGCACGTTCGGTTGGGGTCATGCCTTCAGAAGAACGGATCAGGAGGGGATCATTAAATAAATTGCGTAATCGGCGCAAGATGTTACTCATGGCAGGCTGGGTAACACCCAATTGTTCTGCTGCACGTGTGACATTTTTTTCGCGAAGAAGTACATCAAGATAAATTAATAGATTGAGATCGACCCGCTCCAGATTCATAAAAGAAATACCGAGAATAAATACAAGAAATTATGAAGATTATGCCATAATTACCGGGCCTTGTGTAAAGCACCGATGAAAAAAAGCCATGTGCTCACTGATAAAGTTTATAGAATTAACACAGGCTTAAGCTCCATTATTCACAGTGTACAGAAGAAAAAAGATGCACGTTAAATTGAAGATCATTTAGCCTTTTTTATAGATTGGAATGAAAGCCCTCTTTTCGCTTTAAAAGAAAATCATAAAGGCTGTTCTTGTATTCAAGATTTGAGTGAAAAGTAAACTAACTTAAGAATTCCTTAAGTTGAATAAATCATCAAAGATCAGCATTTTTTAAAAATAAAAGGACATAAAACCCATAGCCAGACTTAAGTCTAATGAATTATTTTTAAGCAACATGCAGAAATTTTATCTATTTTTATTTTTAAATAAATTTATATAAAACAATAATTTAATATAATTTATCAAGATTGTACTAAGACTTTGATCTACTCATTTTTTAAATAAATACTGAAGATTCTTGCAGACTATTGGATTAATTTTCATAAGCCCACTAATCTTTAGCTATCCCAACGGATCGTCGAAAATCTGAACAAGTCATTGAGGGTGTGATTTGAGCGGTTCGTTGCAGAAAAATCCTAATATTATTACAGGAATATATCATGACTACATACCAAACAGCGATTGATGCAATCCGCGAATTAAAAGCGAAATTCGGTAACACTTGGGCAGACATCAGTCCTGAAGATGCTGCGCGTATGCAACTTCAAAACCGTTTCAAAACTGGTTTAGACATTGCGAAATATACAGCGGCAATTATGCGTCGTGATATGGCTGCTTATGATGCAGACTCTAGCAAATACACTCAATCACTAGGTTGCTGGCACGGTTTTATCGCGCAACAAAAAATGATTGCGAACAAAAAATACTTCGGTACAACTGAACGTCGCTACATCTACCTTTCTGGTTGGATGGTTGCAGCGCTTCGTTCAGAATTCGGTCCACTTCCTGACCAATCTATGCACGAAAAAACTTCTGTTCCTGCATTGATCGAAGAAATCTACACTTTCTTACGTCAAGCTGACGCGAAAGAATTAAACGACTTGTTCCGTGCACTTAAAAAAGCACAAGAAGCGGGCGACACTGCTAAAGCAGCTGAAATCACTTCACAAATCGACAACTTCCAAACTCACGTTGTGCCAATTATTGCGGACATCGACGCTGGTTTCGGTAACGAAGAAGCGACTTACTTACTTGCTAAGAAAATGATCGAAGCGGGTGCTTGTGCACTACAAATCGAAAACCAGGTTTCTGACGCGAAACAATGTGGTCACCAAGCTGGTAAAGTAACAGTTCCACACGAAGACTTCATCGCGAAAATCCACGCTCTTCGCTATGCATTCCTGGAAATGGGTCTTGACGACGGTATCATCGTTGCACGTACTGACTCTGAAGGCGCTGACTTGACTCAAAAAATCCCAGTGGTTAAAGAGCCAGGCGACATCGCTTCTCAATACATTAGCTACTTAGACACAACTGAAATCGACATTTCAGAAGCTCAAGAAGACGAAATCCTGATCAAGCGTGATGGTAAACTTCACCGTCCTAAACGTCTTGCTTCTGGTCTATACCAGTTCCGTGAAGGCACGCAAATCGACCGCGTTGTACTTGACTGTGTAACTAGCCTACAAAACGGTGCTGACTTGCTTTGGATCGAGACTGCGACGCCTAACGTTGCTGAAATCGCTCACATGGTTAACCGTGTACGTGAAACAGTTCCAAATGCGAAACTTGTTTATAACAACTCGCCTTCGTTCAACTGGACTTTAAACTTCCGTCAACAAGCGTATGACCGTTGGGTTGCTGAAGGTAAAGACGTTTCTGCTTACGACCGTGCTAAGTTAATGAGCGCTGAGTACGATGCAACTGAACTGGCTGCTGAAGCTGACGAAAAAGTTCGTACATTCCAAGCTGACGCTGCTCGTGAAGCGGGTGTGTTCCATCACTTGATCACACTTCCGACTTACCACACAGCTGCACTTTCTACGCATGAGCTTGCTCAAGGTTACTTCGGTACTGAAGGTATGTTGGCTTATGTTGCTGGCGTACAACGTAAAGAAATCCGCGGCGGTATCGCATGTGTTAAACACCAAGCAATGGCTGGTTCTGACATCGGTGATGACCACAAAGAAATCTTCGCTGGTGACAATGCATTGAAAGCTGGTGATGATTCTAAAAACACAATGAACCAGTTCAGCGCTTAATCCGCTCAATTGATTCACCAAAAAACCCTGCAGATGCAGGGTTTTTTGTTTGGAAAAATGCTATTAATAAATAGGGAAGGCAATCTCAAGAATATGCTCAAGAGGGATTATCCATAATTTCTCCATGATTGGTTTTTATCGCAGTTTTTATGTGTTTAATTCTTGCATTCTAGTGCTATGTCACTGAATATTTGGATATAGCATGCTTATGTTCTGCATCAATTTACCCCTATTTAATTAAAAGTGACCCGGACTTATGCTGTCTAAATTTTTTATCCACCGCCCGATCTTCGCTGGGGTACTGGCGATTGTTGTCATGGCAATCGGCTTGTTCGCAGTGATGAACCTGCCAGTGGAACGTTATCCGGACATTGCCCCGCCAAGGATAACGGTGGCAGCAACTTATAGCGGCGCTTCTGCGGAAACTGTGGAAGAAAGCGTGACCCAAGTGCTGGAACAGCAAATCAAAGGCATTGATCATCTGCTGTATTTCAGTTCGAGTAGCGATTCTTCAGGACGCAGCCGGGTCAGCATTAGCTTTGAAAATGGTACCGATCCGGATACCGCACAGGTGCAGGTACAAAATGCGATTAATGGCGTTCTGAACCGATTACCGGAAGATGTGCAACGCCAAGGTGTCAATGTCTTTAAATCGCTCGGTGATACCCATATGGTGATCAGCCTGTATGATGAGTCGAGGCGCAGCAATAATATTGAACTTTCCGACTATCTGATGACCCATCTGGAACAGGACATTTCCCGGATTGAAGGCATTGGTGAGGTTGATGTTTTTGGTTCACAATATGCCATGCGGATCTGGCTGAATCCGGCAAAATTAAAACAATATAACCTGATGCCAAGCGATGTGCGTGCTGCGATTGAAGCTCAGAATACTCAGGTCGCTGCTGGTGCGATTGGTGATCTTCCCGCCATAGATGAGCAATACCTGAATGCCAAAGTTACTTCGGGTTCACGGCTAAAAACCGTGGAAGAATTCCAGAATATTATTGTCAAATCGGATCGTGCCGGCAGCTTTATTTATTTAAAAGATATTGCGCGGGTGGAACTGGGTGCTGAAAATTATCAATCTTATAGTACCAATAATGGTTATCCATCGGCTGGTCTGGGTATTTCGCTGGCCTCAGGGGCCAATGCCATTGCCACCTCTAATCTGATTAAAGCTGAAATTGCCCGCATTTCCCAGCAATTGCCTGACGGCTATAAAATTGCTTACCCACGTGATAATACGCCTTTTGTACAAGAATCAATTAAAGAAGTGGTCAAAACCCTGATCGAAGCCGTGATTTTGGTCATCATTGTGATGTTCATTTTCTTGCAGAACTGGCGTGCCACCTTGATTCCTACCGTGACTGTTCCGGTAGTGATTTTGGGTACCATGGCGGTGCTGTATGCACTGGGTATGAGTATCAACACCTTAACCTTATTTGCGCTGGTTCTGGCGATCGGCCTGTTGGTGGATGATGCGATTGTTGTGGTGGAAAACGTTGAACGACTGATGCATGAAAAGCAATTGTCCGCCAAGGACGCTGCCCTGGAATCCATGCAGGAAATCAGTGGGGCACTCATCGGGATTACTTTGGTCTTAACCGCAGTCTTTATTCCGATGGCTTTTTTTGGTGGTTCGACTGGCGTGATCTACCGCCAATTTTCTATCACTTTGGTTGCGGCCATGTCGCTGTCCTTAATGGTGGCATTGATTCTAACGCCAGCATTGTGCGCGCTTATTCTAAAACCGAATCCTAAACCGGCAAAATGGGCATCCTGGTTTAACCAGAAACTGGATCATTTAAAACATCGTTATCTGAATTTATCTAAACTCACGATTCAGCGTCAGGCAATCTGTTTGCTGTTGTTTGCCGGATTGATTGGTGTCTTTGCGCTGTTCTATCGTGCCTTGCCGACCAGTTTCTTGCCGAGTGAGGATCAGGGGATTTTAAGCCTGCAGATTAAATTGCAGGAAGGCGCCCCGATGAAAAATACCATTCAGATTGGTGAGGAAGTCCGTAAGTATTTTCTGGATCAGGAACAAGCCAACGTCAATCTGGTGATGATCCGTTATGGGCGAAATTTCTCTGGAACTGGTCAGAATTTGGCGACCGGTTTTGTGGCATTAAAACATTGGGATGAGCGTTCCGGTCAGGACAATACTGCACAAGCGATTCGTGAACGGGCTTTGAAGCATTTCCAGAGTAATCGCAATGCACAAATTAATGTGTCCATGCCAGCTTCAGTCAATGGTTTGGGACAAACCGATGGTCTGGATTTCTGGATTCGAGACATCAATGGCAATGGCCGGCAATATCTGGAACAACAATTTAAAGCGCTGGAAGCTCGGGCAGGCAACTATACGAGCTTTGAAAATCTGGGCAAGCGTTCTAATCCTGACAAAGCAGAGCTACGCGTCAATATTGACCAGAAACAGGCCATGGCCAATGGCCTGACCCAATCGGCAATCAACAGTACCTTATCCAGCGCTTGGGGCGGCAGTTATATTAATGACTTTATTGATCGCGGCCGGATTAAACGGGTGATCATGCAGGGTGATGCTGAATTCCGTTCTAAGCCGGAAGATCTGGCGCAGTGGCATGTGCGAAATGACCAGAATCAGATGGTGCCTTTTAGCAACTTCTCGCAAGTGGGATGGAGTGGTGGCCCTGAAGTGGTCAACCGTTTTATGGGTTATACCGCATTGCAAATGGAAGCGGATCGGGCCAAAGACAGCAGTTCCGGCCAAGCCATGCAGGATGTGGAAGCTTTGATTGCCGAGCAGGAGGGAGTCGATGTAGTCTGGAGCGGTCTTTCTTTCGAGGAAAAACAGTCCAATAATCAGGCGATCTGGCTGTATCTGATTTCGATCGGTTTTATTTTTCTCTGTCTGGCGGCTTTATATGAAAGCTGGAGCATTCCAACCGCCGTAATGTCAGCAATTCCACTGGGGATTGGTGGCAATATTATTTTCAGTTATCTGGCTGGTTTCCCGAATGATATCTATTTCCAGATTGCCTTGCTGACCACCATCGGTCTGTCCTGTAAGAATGCCATTCTGATTGTAGAGTTTGCTTCATTAGCACAGCAGCAAGGTAAATCAGTAGTAGAGGCGGCACTAGAAGGTGCGTCTTTACGCCTACGTCCAATTTTGATGACTTCTTTGGCTTTTGGCGCAGGGATTTTACCGCTGGTCTTTGCTACAGGCGCAGGTGCGGTGAGTCGTCAGGAAATTGGGGTGAGTGTATTTGGTGGTGTCATTTTTGGAACATTGCTGGTGCTGATTTTTATTCCATTTATGTATGTTTTGATTCGCCAACTCATCATCAAAAAATCGCGTGCTTAAAACAAAGGAAAACTCTAGAGCTTAAAAATCCCCGTTTATACGGGGATTTTTTTATCGTTAAAATTTATCCGATAGCTGGTTGCGTTTTCAGCATGGTGTGAAAATTGCTATAGAAATCATCTATTCATACAAAAATGCGTCGTGAGAATGCATCTGATGGGGATTTTTATTCATGTTGTCACGCTTTTTTATTTATCGACCTAAATTTGCAACCGTGATTGCCATTATCATGATGGTATTAGGAATTTTTGCACTGCAAAAAATTCCGATTGAGCATATGCCGAATATGGATGCACCTGCGTTAGGGGTTTCTGCGGGGTATCGTGGTGCATCTGCGGAAACCGTTGAGCAATCGGTCACGCAAATTTTAGAACAAGCGATAAAAGGCATTGAAGGTTTGGAAAGCTTTCAGTCCAACAGTAGCGTGGGGCGTGCAAATCTGGCCCTGTCGTTTGAGCAAGGCGTGGATCTCGATCAGGCACTGTTGCAAGTGCAAAATGCGGTCAATGGTGTGCTAAGTCGATTGCCTGAAGAAACCCAGCAAAATGGAGTGGCTGTTTATAAACAAGGTTATGATCAATTTGCATTACTGAGTTTATATGATGAATCAGGGAAAGCGACACCTACAGAGCTTGCTGACTATTTAATGGTGCATGTCGAACCGCGTTTTTCCCGTATTGACGGGATGGGTGAAGTGGAGCTTTATGGCGCAGGCTATGCGATGCGCATTTGGCTCAATCCACATAAACTACGCCAATTTAATTTGATGCCGAGTGATATTCGCAATGCAGTCGAGACACAAAATGCACCACTTGTGTCTGGTTCTATTGGTGGATTACCGACAGCACAAGATCAATACATGAATGCTAAGGTCAGTGCGGATTCACGTTTAAGTAGCATTGATGAATTTGAAAAAATTATTGTGAAAACAACAGATTCAGGTTCGGTCCTGTACTTGAAAGATGTCGCACGTGTTGAATTAGGGGCAGAAAGTTATAATCATTTAAATTATACCAACGGTCATTTATCCACTGCATTATCGATTCAATTGGCACCACGGAGTAATGCCATTGCGGTTTCAGAGCAGATGCAAACGGTATTGAAAAATGCCCAAGCCAATTTGCCTGCACATTATCAATTGCGTATGACCATGGACAAAACCCTATTTATTACCAGTTCAATTGAACAAGTCGCGAAAACTCTGGTTGAAGCGATGGTACTGGTAGTCTTGGTGATGTTTATCTTCCTGCAAAACTGGCGCGCCACTATTATTCCTGCAGTCACGATTCCGATTGTAGTTTTAGCCACATTTGCGGTGCTGTATGTACTGGGAATGAGCTTAAACAGTTTTACCTTGTTTGCCCTGATTTTGGCGATTGGCCTGTTGGTCGATGATGCCATTGTGGTCGTGGAAAACATTGAACGTTTGATGCATGAAGAACATTTGGATGCTCAGGCGGCAGCTTTAAAGTCAATGAAGGAAATTAGCGGTGCATTGATCGGGATTACTCTGGTCTTAACTGCTGTATTTATTCCCATGGCATTTTTTGGCAGTATGACAGGGGTCATCTATCGTCAGTTTTCCATCACGTTGGTCGTGGCAATGCTACTTTCTTTATTGGTGGCACTTATCATCACCCCTACATTTGCAGCGCAACTGCTCAAGCGTCAACCACATCAACCAAAATGGGCACAGCGTTTTAATCGTGGCATGGATAAGCTCACCATGCATTACCAAAAGCTTTCTGCACGTAGCATGCAGTTTAAAATGACGATGTTGGCTGTATTTAGTATATGTGTTTTAGGCTTTGGCTGGCTTTATAAAACCTTGCCCGAAGGGCTGATGCCAACGGAAGATATGGGCTTTGTCATGGGTTAAATTGTGATGCCAGGCAATGCACCACGTTCTGAGATAGAAAAAGTCGGGCGTGAAGTCCAAGACTATTTAATGCAGCATGAATCTGAGCGCATCCAAAGCATTGGGATTTGGTATAGCGGAAACAATGTTGGGGTTGGGCCTTATCGTGGTCAGCTCTTTGTCGTATTAAAGGACTGGGCAGCGCGTAAAAATCCTGAAGATACCGTCTTTGCTATTGTAGATCGTGCACAAAAGCACTTTGCCAATCATGCCAATGCCCAGATTTTCTTTATGGCGCCTTCTATGTCTAGTAATGGACGTGTGGTCGACTTTTGGTTACAAGATTTAGATTCACGGGGCAGCGAGTTTTTACAGCAATCCTTCTCTGAGATTGAAACCCGTGCCAAAGCAAAATCATCGATTGAATATTTACAACTTGATGTACCCAAAGACAGTGCCGAGCTGAATATTAAACTGGATATAGAACGTTTACTCAAATATGCCGTACCTCAGCAAAGTTTTAACAGTACGTTGGCTGCAGCTTGGAGTGGTACCTATATCAATGACTTTATTGATCGTGGACAAATCAAACGGGTCATCATGCAAGGCGAAGCGGAGTTCCGTTCTAAACCTGAAGATTTGGCACATTGGCATGTCCGCAATAGCACAGGCGAAATGTTATCGTTTAATCAATTCACTACGCTAAATTGGCAAGGTGGACCGAATAGTATCAATCGTTATATGGGCTATAACGCCGTGCCTGTATATGCAGGTATTCCCAAAGATCAATTTTCGAGTCAAACCATGCAAGATGTCGAAGCTTTAGTCGATGAACAAGACGGAGTAAATTTGGCCTGGAGTGGAGCCGCCTTAGAGGAAAAACGCAGCAGTGGGCAAGCTATTTTCTTGTATCTAATTTCGATTGCCTTTATTTTCCTATGTTTAACGGCACTTTATGAAAGTTGGACGATTCCTGCTGTGGTGTTGACCGCGATTCCTCTGGGCGTGGGAGGAAGTATTCTGTTCTGTGTCTGGTTTGGTTTTGCGAACGATATTTACTTTCATATCGCCTTGCTGACGACGATCGGTCTGTCCTGTAAAAATGCAATTTTGATTGTAGAGTTTGCTGCACAAGCAGAGCGGACAGGTCATACTCCGGTTCAGGCCGCGATAATGGCTGCGGGCTTACGCTTGCGTCCTATTGTCATGACTTCCATTGCATTTGCAGCGGGCGTACTGCCTTTGATGTTTGCCACCGGTGTCAGTGCAATCAGCCGGCAGGAGATTGGCAGTAGTGTTTTTGGTGGGGTGCTATTTGCCACTGTACTGGTACTGCTGTTTATTCCCTTTATGTATGTATTGGTCCGTGGTCTGATGGTTAAAAAAACGGTTTCTAAATCAGTGGTGATAGAGCATCCATTTTTAGAAAGTGAACAAGCCTGACTCAGTCAGGCTTTTTTCTGGCTAAATATCGAGGATTTGATTAATACAAAAAATATCGTCATATTGCAGCATGATCATTAAAATTATTCACATGAAAAAATTAGGATAGATAGGGATCAGGACAAACATCTCTTGAATGCCAGACTTTTATAATGAGCTGCTTATGCCGACAATTTCAGAAAAAATCCAGCATATCCAACAACAATTACAGTCTGAAAATTACGACATCGCTGTAGGCTTACTCAGTCAGTTGAATGTCGCCGATCAGGCACGCATTTTAAGTCGTTTAGATGCTCGGCAACAGGCCCAAATTTTAAGGCAACTGAATGAATCAAGCTTGGTCTATGCTTTTATGCCCCTAGGGCAGCAGTTAAACGTGGCACAGCACTTATCCATTTCAGAACTTGTTTCCATTCTGGATGTGATGCCTTCTGATGATTTTGTCGATATTTATAAGCAGTTTTCGCCGCCGCTACAGCTGCAATTGATGGGCGCATTATCTGAAGAATCCCAGCAGACACTCAAAGATCTGGCCATCTACCCGGAAGGTACTGCGGGTGCCATGATGAGTTCACGTTTTGTGACGCTCTCGCCCGATTTAAAGATGGATGAAGCGATACAGGCTTTACGTGTGGTGGCTGCCGGGCAGGAAACCCTGTATCTGATTTATATTGTCGATGCAGAAAAACGGCTGATCGGTGTGATTTCCTTAAGGCAGATTATACAGGCCTTACCTGAGCTGAGCATTGCCGAGGTGATGCAACGCGAAGTGATTTCTGCCCAGGTAACAGATGATCAGGAAATTGTGGCTAGAGCCTTGGCCTACTATGATTTTATTGCCTTGCCAGTGATTGATGTCCAGCAAAAACTCTTAGGAATTGTCACCTATGACGATGCAATGGACATTGTCGAAGCCGAAACCACTGAAGATATTTTAAAGTCGGGTGCAGTGACGCCGTTGACTGAGCTGAGTCTGAAAACTGCCCCGATTTTGACCCTGTATCAGAAGCGGGTCTTTTGGCTGGTGATACTGGTTTTTGGGAGTCTATTGTCTGGAATCGGCATTGCACACTTTGAAGAGATCATTGCCGCACATATCGTGCTGGTATTTTTCTTACCGCTTTTGGTGGGCAGTGGCGGGAATGCCGGTTCGCAATCCGCCACCTTGATGGTGCGTGCCTTGGCCACAGGCGATGTCGAGTTCAAAGACTGGTTTAACCTGCTCAGTCGTGAATCTCTGGTGGCGCTATGCTTAGGTGGCACTATGGCGATTGCGGTATCCATTCTGGGTTATATTCGGGGAGATATTATGGTCGCTGTGGTGCTGGCCATCAGTATGCTCGGGATTGTGTTGACGGGCTGCCTGATCGGCATGAGTCTGCCTTTTATTTTAAATAAACTCAAACTTGATCCTGCCAGTGCTTCGGCGCCGTTAGTGACTTCTATCTGCGATGCTACCGGTGTGATTCTGTATTTATTCGTTGCTTCCAAATTATTGTTTTAATTCACAGATTGATACATCAGCCTAGAAAAAATACTTTATGCTCAAGAAAATCAGCATTATTTCTGGAATAACTTATGCCTGAGTCTGGACAAAAACCAAAATTAAGCCAACAAGAGGTGATACGTCTGGAACGTGATCTGGCCAAGTTTGCCAATATGATGGACTCCGTGGTGCGTATTCCGTTTACCAAGCAAGGGGTGGGGGCAGACGCAGCTTTGAGTACGATTCCGGTTGCTGGAGATATTGCCGGTTTTGTATTGACCTGTTATGCCATTCATAAGGCCAAACAGATCGGGGTTCCGAGTGCCAAACTCAATCCGGTGATGAAAATGGCGGCGATCGATGCGGTAGTAGGATTTATTCCGGTGGCAGGCACGGTCTTTGATATTTTTATTCGGCCCAGTCGCAAAGCGCTCGATGTCGTGCACCTGCATATTCGCGAGGAATATCAGATTAATAGCGATCGACATGTGGTGCATCCATTTTTGCATGAAAGTCTGGAACGCAAACAACAGCAATCTGGATTCTGGCGCAATCCTGTGGTGGCCTGGATCTGGATTCATATTCCGGATATTTTAGGCACTTTATTCCTGATTGTATTTGTCTTCGCGATCGGGTGGGGTGCTATGGCGTTGTATCAATGGTTCAGCCAATGATAGGTCAGCTAAAGAATAATTAAATCCAATAAAAAAGCCTGCAATTGCAGGCTTTTCTTGAATCAAAACTCAAGTTTTACTTAAGCACAATCAAGTTGTTGCAATGCAGCGACACGCTGTTCGATGCTTGGATGCGTCTGGAACAAGGCAGCAAGGCTAAAGCCTTCTTCTTTACCCGCAGAAATCGCAAATGCTTTCATTTCTTTCGGCATGGCATCCGGCATTTCAGATTCTGCCTGTAAGCGCAGTAATGCTGAAATCATGGCTTGTTTACCTGCCAAACGTGCGCCTGCTTCATCAGCACGGTATTCACGGTGACGAGAGAACCACATCACAATCGACGATGCCAAGATACCGAACACGATATCCAGCACAATAGTAATCACGAAATAGGCAATACCCGGGGCTTCACCTTCTTCACGACCAAAGACATTGCGGTCAATAAAATCACCTGCGACACGTGCGAAGAACATCACGAAGGCGTTCACAACACCTTGGATTAGTGCCAGAGTGACCATGTCGCCATTGGCAACGTGACCAATCTCATGTGCCAATACTGCACGAAGTTCGTCTTTGTTCATACGCTCAAGCAAGCCGGTTGATACCGCAACGAGAGCATCGTTTTTGTTCCAGCCGGTGGCAAAGGCATTCGACTGATAAGAGGGGAAAATACCCACTTCCGGCATTTTAATGCCTGCACGCTGAGAAAGTTGTGCAACTTCTTGGAGCAACCAGGCTTCAGCTTGGTTACGAGGTGCATTCGGGTCAATCAGTTCAGTACCCGTGGTCTTTTTCGCCATCCATTTAGACATGAACAGGGAAATCATTGAGCCGACCATACCGAACACAAAACAGATGACCAACAGGTTGCCTAGATTCAAGCCACCTGCGCCATGGTAACTACCGACACCGAAGAGTGACAAGATAATGCCAGCTACAACCAGTACCGCGAGGTTGGTTAGCAAGAACAAACCAATCCGCATCATTGAGAAATCCTCTTATTACAGAAAAATAATCTGATTATTAAATGTAAATCATTGAAATCAATATGCGGTGAAATCGAGAAGAATTCAAGGAAAAAATAGCATTTGGCTACAAAAAACACAGGATATTTTTTGTACAAATAAAAACATAGGTCTTTAAAAACAAAGCTGTTTAGGAATTATTCACTTAAATATATTTTTGCAGATGCTGACGCATTGGCGGTGGCATAAGAGCCTGCCGGTGCATCGGTGAAACTGCCATCCGCTTGAGCAATGATCTGACGCTGATACTTGGCAGCCTGAATATTGGAAGCTGTGGTGGTTCCAGTCGAATAATTGTCAGAACTGGCAATCACACGGCCAGTATCAGAAGATGCTGTATAGGCAGCACTATGATTACCTAGACCTTGAGCATATAGGTTCTGATAACGGCTGCTGACACGACGGACATAGTCCTGAGTTTCACGAAACGGTGGTACGCCCTTATATTTAGCGACATTACCTTCACCAGCATTATAGCCTGCCAGTGCCAAGGTGGTATTGCCATTAAAGCGTTTTAATAACCAGGCCAGATATTTGGCACCTGCCATAATATTCTGCTGCGGGTCATAAGCATTGCTGACATTAAAACGACGGGCAGTCGCCGGCATGAGTTGCATTAAGCCCTGTGCACCGACTGGAGAACGTGCCTGCACATTAAAACCGGATTCGGTATGCATCACGGCTTTAATCAAGCCTTCAGATACACCATAGGTTTGTGCTGCCTGACGGATGATCGAGTCATAGGCATTTTTATTTTTACTATAACTTGGCAATACCGAAGCTTCACTTGAACCCCAGTTGCTATAACTGTGAATATTGCTGTCTGGATAATAGGTTTTCTTTTCTACCTGTAGATGGTTATAGCGACTTTTCTTATTGGTCAATAAAGTACTGCCATTACTGTCACGTAATTGATAGATCGTTTGACCGGCATAAGCAAAATGACAACAGCTTGCCAATAGCAAACCACTGATCCCATAACGCCCCAAAACATACACATTTATTTTCATTGTTTATATTAAGTAAACACAAGCGAGAAAAATTCAATAAAGAGTTTAACAAAAAATTACGGAATGAAAAGACTTGTGCGCTGCATTTATAAACGAGTTTGTAAATGCAAGTCATTTTTTACATTTTAGCAGTAGAAAAAAAAATATGATTTAATTTAAAAACTTAGGCTTGACAGGGTTAACTAATTGATTTTTATAAATAATTAAATTGATCAAAAAATGATCAATTTAAAGAAAAGCCTTATCTTTTGAGCCGGACAAGTTGTCAAGTCTGTTTCAATCCACAAAGTTATCCACAGCTTTTGTGGACAACTGTGGAAAAGTCCAAAAGATAAGCATCTTGACTAAAAAATGAACGCAATCGTTCAATATATCAATCTAAATAAAACATGAAAATGAAACTAATAAGACATTTTCATGAAAATAAATTCTTTTGATGCGATAGCGGTCTGAATCGGCTAAAATTGCGCGGTATTTTTTTTATGGGTTAATCTCGTCTATGTACTCGCCAGTTGAGTCCGAACAAGGATTTAATTTCAAACCTGAACTGCCAACAAGCTCAGCCTACTACCGTTTGTTGAAAAAGCTTCGCCGCCAGGTCGGACATGCCATTCGTGACTTCAAGATGATTGAAGAAGGCGATAAGGTCATGGTGTGTATTTCTGGTGGTAAAGACAGTTATACCCTGTTGGATATCCTGCTACAGTTCAAGCGCATCGCACCGATCAATTTCGATGTAGTGGCTGTGAATCTGGATCAGAAACAGCCAGGCTTCCCTGAAGATGTTCTACCGCGTTATTTAGAAGAAAATAACATTCCGTATTACATTCTGGAAAAAGACACCTACAGCATTACCAAAAAACTGACGCCAGAAGGCAAAACCTATTGTGCAGTCTGTTCGCGTTTGCGTCGTGGTTCTTTATACGGTTTTGCGCAGGAAATTGGCGCGACCAAAGTTGCTTTAGGCCATCATCGTGATGATATCTTGGCGACTTTCTTCCTGAACCTGTTCCATGGCGGCAGCTTGAAAGCTATGCCACCAAAACTGTTGTCTTCAGACAAAAAGAACATTCTGATTCGCCCACTGGCCTATGTGGAAGAAAAAGACATCATCAAATATGCAGAAATGCGTCAATTTCCAATTATTCCATGTAATTTATGTGGCTCTCAGGACAACCTGCAGCGCGCAATTATCAATGACATGTTACGTGATTGGGATAAAGCACATCCAAAACGTCTGCACAGCATTTTTGGCGCATTGCAAAATGTTTCGCCATCGCAGCTGGTCGATCGTGAATTATTTGATTTTGAAGTGCTGGACAGTCAGCGTGAATTCGACTTCAAAGGCGGTGATTCAACTGAAGAAGCTGTGGAAGGCGAGAACCGTCGGATCAATATGGTCAATCTGGGCTTTGCTGCAGACTAATTTTAGAACGTGTAGACATCAGCCTGCGGGTTGATGTCTGCTTATAAACATAAATAAAAATAGAACTACAAAAATTGAACGGCGCGTACAAAATTCGTTAGCCTTTGCGCTAATGATCATGATATAACAAAGCACAAGCATAATAGCTTCAACATGATGTCGTCTGGATAGTCGACACAAATGAACAAATAATTTGAGGAAAGATCATGCCTGCTTTTTTAACTGATGATTGGTTTTCAACTGTAGAAACTCTAACTGCGCAAGCTGGCGATTTGAATTTGCCACCAGCTTTGGCGAACCTTGCGATTAATTTGGTTGTAGCGGACACTACAGGTAATACTGAACTATCTTTAGATGGTGGGGCAATCAAAAAAGGTTTGTCTTCAAATGCCAAAACTACGCTGAATATGGATGGCGAAACTCTACGTAAAGTTTTCCTAGAGTTTGATATGGCTGCTGCGATGCAGGCCTTTATGACGGGTAAAATTAAAGTACAAGGTGATATGTCACAATTGATGGCACTTCAGACTGCAAAACCAAGTCAGGAACAAAAAGATTTGTTCAAGAAAGTGCTTGAAAATACCACAGCTTAATTCTGCTAAGACATTAACCTGAATGAAGACGAAAAAAGCTTACCCTGAGGTAAGCTTTTTTTATGGCATTTTGATTAACGCTAAGATTTCAGCTTAGATATTCACCAATTGTGGTGTGGTCTTGATATGCTCCAGATAAGCACGAATACGGGTCACATATTGTACCGCTTGACGGTAGCGACCATTATTGGCTTTATTTTGATCCAGATAGGCATATAAATTCACCCAGTTATTCGGGTTCTTGCCTTGCGACTGAATGCGCTTTTGCAACTGATTCACTGCACCTGGGCCCATATTATAAGCTACTAGTGCAAACCAGTTTCGATCTGGAAAAGGAATATGCTCATAGCGCCTAAGCATTTGATCATAATACTTGGCGCCACCCTGAATGCTTTGAGCCGGATCGGTACGGTTACTCACACCCATGGCTTTGGCTGTACTGTTGGTCAGCATCATCAAACCACGCACACCCGTCGGAGAAACTGAATTCGGTTTCAGATAAGATTCCTGATAACCAATGGCCGCCAGTAAATGCCAATCCAGATTATACTGCTGAGCTGTCTGTTTAAAGCTCGCTTCATAGATCGGCAGACGGTTGTTCAAATCACGTTGAATGGTGGTCCAAGATTCCTCTTTCACCACATTCTGATTATAAAATGAAGCAAGCTGCTTGATGGCACCACTTTGTTTGCCTTTGCAGACAAAAGCACTGGCCGTCTGGCTCAAAGGATCTGTAGCAGATTTAAACACCAGATTTAAATTGGTATTCAAGCCATTACTCGACAGAATTGATTCATCGCCACAAGTGGCCGAGAACGACGTCAAACGCTTGTTTTCAATGGTGCGTATATCAGTAGTCGTCATAGCCAGATTGGCTTTACCCTGAGCAACCCACTGTAGGGCCGTATTGTTATCAGGAACGATTTTAAAATCGAGTTTTACATTCAGATTGTTAGCATAGTTACGAACCAGATCATAACCGAAGCCATGCAGATGTTGTCCATCCTGGAATACGGTAGTCGGATTTTCAACCGCAACCACGGTCAACTTATTGCTATTGACCACATGATCAAACTGAAGTGTGGTCTTACTTGCATTGATACTGTGTAGGGGAATAAATGCAGTGCTCAGTACAAGTGCTTTCAAAGGGAGAGAAGAAATTACAGATCTTAGGCAAAGCCTCGACCCAGTGGATGAACTACTGTGCATGTTGTCTCCGCTACAAGTAATTTATGCCCTAAAAATCACAGCCAACAAAGCCAGAAATTTTAACAGTTTGATAAATTCAATAAGGGTTGGGCAGTCATGACGTCATTCAAAATGACAAGAGATTTAAAGATAATTATGTAGAAAAACTACATAGATTAAAAAGTAAGCATTTCCGGAAGTTGCTGGCATATTAATGATCTGAAAAAAGATTGTCAAATTTTGTACACAAATTATTTTTAAAAATAATTTTAAGATATTGAAATATAAGGTTAATTTTTTTAAAATTTTTCCATTGTGTTAAAATGGTAAATAAAATAATCTGTTTGTAAGTTAAAACACAGAAAATATGATCAGCAAGACGTATGAAATCCAACTTAATCACCCGTGCTGGACACGATAAATTGGTGGCAGAACTTAAGAATCTCTGGCATGAAGAGCGCCCTGAAATTACCAAAAAAGTGAACTGGGCCGCCAGTCTTGGCGACCGTTCTGAAAACGCAGACTACCAATATAACAAGCAAATTTTACGTAAAATTGATCGACGGGTCAGGTATCTCGGCAAGCGCCTCGAAGAACTGAAAATCATCGATTTTTCCCCGGAGCAGGAAGGGAAAGTTTATTTTGGTGCCTGGGTAGAAATTGAAAATGAAGAAGGCGAACAAAAAACTTTACGTATTGTCGGTGTAGATGAAATTTATGATCATCATCCGCAGCATATATCGATCAGTTCACCGATGGCACGCGCGTTATTGGGCAAGCAGGTCGATGATGAGGCCGAGGTATTGACCCCCTCCGGCAAGAAACTCTGGTTCATTAATTCAATTCGTTATGAAAAGTCAGAAAATTCAGCAGATTAATGGAATTGATTTTATTTTGTGCAGTTGATGCAGTGAAAGTATAAAAATATTTGCCAAGCGTGATTTTTGTTTATATCATGTCGGCCATGGAAGCGTGGCAGAGCGGTTTAATGCACCGGTCTTGAAAACCGACGAGGGTGTGAGTCCTCCGTGAGTTCGAATCTCACCGCTTCCGCCAAATTTTAAAAACCCAGTCAATTTGACTGGGTTTTTTATGTCTCAATATTTTTTCAGTTGTTGATCCACTTGATGCTGAATGTGATTATTTCTCTCATCATTCTCTACTGAGTTAAATTCAACTCAAGATCATTGCAATACTAAAATCTTTGAATGAAAATACTCAGATTGGCTTTGATTTCGGATAATTTTTAGCTGAATAAGCTGTTTTTTATAGAAGTTTCGCTAAATTTTATTGCCAAAAATCTAATTTATTTATATGATGGCGGCCAAGGAAGCGTGGCAGAGCGGTTTAATGCACCGGTCTTGAAAACCGACGAGGGTGTGAGTCCTCCGTGAGTTCGAATCTCACCGCTTCCGCCAAATTTTAAAAACCCCAGTCGAAAGATTGGGGTTTT
>DDAT01000032.1:0-52714 GCA_002332985.1 Acinetobacter lwoffii
TCATCGCCAGCTCATTATTCCAAAATCCCCCTCCGCATTAGCAGAGGGGGATTTTTTTATGTGCAAAAATTATAAATAAAACTTCAAAATTAACTCGTTTTATAGTTTTTAAAATGTATCTATTTACCTTTCTCTGCTGAATTTACATTATAAATTCTGTATCTTGATGTTAATTTGAACAATAAATCAGTATGGAGAAGATAATGTTGTCGCAATTTAAAATAAAAATTCTACTCAGTTGTTGTGCTTTAGCATTTACTGCCTGTCATGCAGAGAATTCATCTTCTAGAAGTAGTCAAGAGGTATCTACATCAGCTGCCAAATCGGATGCAGTCTCTTCTAACTTGCAAAAATATAAGGTTGAACAGGTTGCTCAATTTAATGAGCCGTGGGCGATTACTACTTTAAAGGATGGCCGACTATTAATTACTGAGCGCAAAGGAAAATTGCAGCTCTTTGATCCAAAAACCAAGAAAAAAATTGAAGTTAAAGACATACCTCAAGTCGCATATGGAGGCCAGGGTGGCTTAGGCGAAGTTGCTTTACATCCTGATTTTGCAAAGAATCGGTGGGTATATCTGAGCTATGCTGAACAAGGCCAAGGCGGATATGGTGCAGTGGTGATCCGGGGTAAATTAAACTTAAATCAAGCCACTCCTCAACTCACACAAATTGAACGGATCTGGACGCAAGTGCCGAAATTTTCAGGCCAGGGACATTATGCCCATCGGATTGTATTCGGGTCGGATGGTAAGTTATGGATCAGTTCAGGAGAACGTCAGCAATTCAACCCTGCACAGGATATGCAATCCAACGCCGGTAAAATTATTCGCCTGAATGATGATGGCTCAATCCCTGCCGATAATCCGTTTATGAATCAGGGTAAAATTGCCCAGCAGGTCTGGAGTCTTGGACATCGTAATCCTCTAGGCATGGCTTTTGATCCGAAAGGGCAGCTTTGGGTAATCGAAATGGGACCAAAAGGCGGCGATGAACTGAACAAGATTGTCAAAGCTAAAAATTATGGTTATCCGTTAGTGTCCAATGGCGATCATTATGATGGCAAGCCGATTCCTGACCACAGTACCCGACCTGAATTTGAGGCCCCGGCACTGGATTGGACTCCGGTAATTTCTCCTTCAGATTTAATGTTTTATACGGCTAATGTCTTCCCGAAATGGAAAAATAAAGCGATTGCGACCGGTCTGTCTTCCAAGGCGATTGTGATTGTGGATACGACCCAGACTCCAGTGAAAGAAGTCCAGCGTCTGGATATGAAGGAGCGGATTCGCGGGGTTGCTCAGGCACAGGATGGTTCACTGTGGGTGATTCAAGATGGTTCGCAAGCCGGTTTGTTAAAAATGACAGCACCTTAATCCTCTGCTTTTAGGATGCTTATCTGAAAATGAGTTATTGAAAGGTGGAATAACGCAGCATGAGCTGACCCTCTGAATGAAAGGATTTTTAAGCTGATGCTGACATGAAAGAAAAAGGCCTCTACATCCTGTGAAGGCCTTTTCATATTCTGTTAAAGGTATAATATCTGTTATACCGATCAGCATCCTGCTACGTGAATTTTTTATTTTTCTTACAAGACTTCCTGTCTTGGTATGATCTGAATATAGCCTGAAGCGATACAGCGCAATAGGGCAGTTTGGCTGCATAGATTGTAGGTCAAAGCCGACAGCCAAATTTTAAAAAGATAAATTCAAAAATACTGTTTTAAAATGATCATCCGATCAAATTACAAATAGGGATGGTGATTTTGCTGTATGTTAGCGAGAGAATACTCTTTTGATATGCATCAACTGATATAAATAAAAATGTCGATAAAATAATAAAAAGGAAACTCCTATGTCTACGATTTAAATTGAAGTTCGCCAACAATATCCTCAAGCAGTTGAGGAACAATTGCTTAACAGCGTATTTCATTGTGTGAAAACTGCCTTTCAGCTACCTGAATATGATCGTAATATTCGTCTGGTCGTGCATGAAGGGCATCGTTTTCAGTATATGAGCCATTTAGCTCAGCCTGAATATTTTACCTTGATCAGTATTGACTGTTTTGCTGGCCGCAGTCTGGAGACCAAGCGCAACTTGTATCAGTAAATGGTCAAAAGTCTTGGGGAAATCGGTATTCCTGCAGATCATATTCTGATTCATCTGAGAGAAAGTGCATTGGAAAATTGGGGGATTCGAGGAGGACAAGCCGCCTGTGATGTTGATCTCGGGTTTAAGGTTGATGTCTGATGCATCCAGATCAGTAGTCACGTTAAATCTAAAGTTTAAACAGAAAAGCCTCAACATCCTGTCGAGGCTTTTCTGGATTTGCTTCTCAGATCTGACTCCTGTCTAATCTGTCAACGTCCTGTTGATTAGCGCTTTTTATTGTTGTCGTATCGCTGAGCAGACTTCCTGTCTGTCTATGTACTGACTATAGCCTCGCATAAAACGACCGCATAGCGGCTAAACTCTGCGCTGCATGTAGGCTAAAACGTACAGGGCTGTCGTCCAGTCATTAAGCACTGACATATTGAATCAGTCTATCCACTACAGCTTTTAAGTTTTTATTATCAAATTCATTGCCTTGGAAGGAATAATCTTTGTTGCGTGCAAAGATGTCACGGATTTCGATCACGGCATTGGTATCCACCAGTCCAAGTTGAGTGCCGACTTGACGAATCTGGTCAATCGAACGTGAGCCATTGGTCGCGCCATAACCAATATAAGCTGCTGGTTTGCCTTGCCATTCCTTGCCGAGATAATCCAGGGCATTTTTCAGGGCAGGGCTATAGCCATGATTGTATTCAGGCGTGACAAAAATAAAAGCGTCACCGAGTGCAATCTTGTCGGCCCAGTCTTGCTGTTTGGGCTGATCATAAATCCCGGTCAATGGCGGATGAGCACCGGAAAACAGCGGAAGATCCCATTCTTTTAGATCGACAATTTCAGTTTCTAAAGTGCTAAAGGCATAACTTTTAATTTCCTGCAGTACCCAGTGCGCCACTTTAATCGCAGTACGTCCCTCACGCACACTCCCAACCACAATATAAATTTTCATGTTTCATCCTTTCTTCGGGTCTGATTATCAAATTAAATTAATCAGATTTAAGGAAGGTGACTAGAGATGATTTGTATCCGGAAAATAAAAAAGCTCCCGAGGGAGCTTTTTTAAAATCAGTTAATTAGCTAATGTCTTACATCAGTTTAATGCCTTGCTGACCCGCAGGTGTCACTTTAAAGATTTCCACTTCAAAGGTGATGTTTTTGCCTGCCAATGGATGGTTAAAGTCCACTTCAGTAATGTCATCATTCACTGATCTCACCACGCCATACAGGGTGGCTTTGGCTTTGTCTTCAAACTCGATCATGTGACCTTCGATCGGACGTTCTCCGAACTTCACCGTATCAAATTTCTGGATGTTTTCCGGATTCCATGGACCAAAAGCATCTTCTGGTGGCAGGCTCACCGTACGACGGTCACCGGCACGTAAACCAAACAGTGCTTTTTCAAAACCAGGCAGTAAATTGCCATCGCCAATCACCAGGCTGACCGGTTCTTCACGGCTACGGGTATTGTCAATTTCCACGCCATTTTCGATTGCGACAGAAAAGTGTAGCTCGACTTTAGAACCGTCTGCAACCCGGGTTTCTTCGTTAGGATGAATAAAATCAGTCATGTTGTGCTTGCGCCCGTTGAATTCGATGTTTTTCTAAGAAAAAGGTATCAATCAGCATCAGAATAGTGCCTACAGTAATAGCACTATCTGCGATATTGAACGCAGGGAAGTGGCTGTTCTGGTAATACACATGAATAAAATCGACTACATAGCCGAGGCTGACCCGGTCGATTAAATTACCGATGGCACCACCCAGAATCAGGGCAATCGCCAATGGTAAAATTTTCATGTCTTTTGGCATACGCATCAGCCAAAACACAAAGATTACAGACACTAAACCTGCCAGTGAAGTAAAGAAATAGCGTTGCCAACCACCGGCATCGGACAGAAAACTAAAGGCAGCGCCATAGTTATGTAGCAATGTCCAATTTAAAAAGGGCAGCACAGGAACAGGATCTGCATAGTTCAGATTTGTCACTGCAATCCATTTGGTCCATTGATCCAGAATGATCGCCAGAATGGCCAGTCCAACCCACCATAAATTATGTGGATAGAACTGGAATAAGCCCTTTTTGGTGTGGGTATTAGGCATATTTTCTCTCTTCGCCTTGGCCTGTAGGAAGGTTGATGATACAACGACCGCATAGACCAGGATGTGCAGAATGTGTATTTACATCTGGTAATACATGCCAGCAACGTACGCATTTTTCGCCATCAGCTGCTGAAACTTTTACGTTTAAGCCTTCAAGATCAGATGCTTCACCTTGTGCTGCATCAAATGCATTCACGATCACTTGTGATGTGATCAGGACGAAACGAAGCTCATCACTTAACTTATCTAGCACTGCTTTTAATTCAGCATTTGCCCAAAGTTCAACTTTGGCAGACAAGTTAGAACCGACAGTTTTAGCGGTACGTGCAGTTTCAATGAATTTGTTTACTGCAGATTTCACGGCAATGAGCGTTTGCCATTCAGCTTCAGATACTACATTTGCAGTTGAAGCCACAGGAATATCATACCATTCAGCCGTGAACACATATTTCTCTGATTGCTCAGGAATTAACGGCCAAGCTTCTTGTGCAGTGAAGCTCAGGATTGGTGACATCCAACGCACGAATGCTTGTACCAAGTGATACAACGCAGTTTGTGCAGAATGACGTGCTTGCGAATCCGCTTTCGTGGTGTATTGACGGTCTTTGATGATGTCTAAGTAGAAACCACCCAAGTCATTGATACAGAAATTAGTCAGAGCAGTCGTTACGATATGGAAGTTCATATCTTCGTATGCTTTCTTAATGGTTTCTTGCACTTCAGATGCACGTTGCAGAATGTATTGATCCAGCGCGATCAATTGATCTACAGGAAGCGCATCTGTTGATGGTTTGAAGCCATTCAGGTTAGCAAGCAAGAAACGAAGCGTGTTACGAATACGACGATAACCATCAGATGCACGGCTAAAGATTTCTTTACCCGCTGTCATTTCATAACGGTAATCCGCAGATGCGATCCAGAAGCGTAAGCCGTCTGCACCCATATCTTTAATGATGTCTTGTGGCGTGATCACGTTACCGATCGACTTGGACATCTTGCGGCCTTTTTCATCCACGACGAAACCGTGGGTCAACAAGCCTTTATACGGTGCGCGTTCGTTAATCGCAATCGAAGTCAATAACGACGACTGGAACCAGCCACGGTGCTGGTCTGAACCTTCAAGGTACAAATCAGCAGGATCAGTCAGTTCTTCACGTTCACGCAGTACCGCATAGTGCGTTGTACCAGAGTCAAACCAGACATCTAATGTGTCACGAACTGCATTATATTGCTCAGCATCCGCACCGATAAACTCAGATGCATCACGGTTGTACCAGCCATCAATGCCTTCTTGTTCAATCAGTTTGGCAACTTCTTCGATCAGTTCAGGCGTACGCGGATGCAATTCATTGGTGTCTTTGTGTACGAAGAACGGAATTGGCACACCCCAAGTACGTTGACGTGAAATACACCAGTCCGGACGACCTTCAATCATCGCCTGGATACGGTTTTTACCCCAGTCCGGTACAAAGCTGATCTCGTTTTCAATCGCATTCAGTGCATTTTGACGCAGACCTTTGGCATCCATGCTGATGAACCATTGTGGGGTCGCACGGAAGATAATCGGGGTTTTATGGCGCCAGCAATGCGGGTAGCTATGCTTGATCACCACGTATGCCCAAAGCTTGGTCGCTTCAGTCAATGCTGCAATGATTTTTGGATTGGCTTTGTAGATGTGCTCGCCCGGGAAGATTGGCGAAGTCGGTAAATACACACCATTACCGCCGACTGGGTTTTCTACTTTTAAGTTGTACTGTAAACCAACTTTATAGTCGTCTACACCGTGGCCCGGTGCGGTATGTACTGCACCTGTACCGCTCGCATCGGTGACGTGTTCACCCAAGATCACTGGCACTTGGCGGTCGCTAATTAAAGGATGTTGAAGAACTAAATTCTCAAGTTTTGCACCTGTGAATTCAGCAAGCACTTCAAATGCAGTAAAGCCATAACGCTGAGTTGCAGACTCAACCAATGATTTCGCAAGGATGAAGTTTTGTGATGTTTTGTCTTCACCAATTGCTTTCACCAGTTGGTATTCAAGTTCAGCGTGTAATGCAACCGCTTGGTTGGCAGGCATGGTCCAAGGCGTTGTTGTCCAAATCACGATATCCGTACGATCAGCGATTTCTATGCCGACACGTGCAGATAAATCAGCAAGGTCTACAACCGTGAAACCGACGTCAATTGCGTCAGATTTTTTATCTTCGTATTCAACTTCAGCTTCAGCGAGTGATGAACCACAGTCCAGACACCAGTTGACTGGTTTCAGACCTGGCTCGATATGACCTGCTTTCGCGATTGCACCCAATGAACGTACGATGTCAGCTTCTTGTTTGAAGTTCATCGTTAAGTAAGGATTGTCCCAATCCCCGAATACGCCCATACGTACGAAGTCTTTCTTTTGAAGCTCAACTTGGGTGTAGGCATATTCACGGCAGGCTTTACGGAAGGTAGATGCATCCACTTTTACGCCGACTTTACCGACTTTTTCTTCGACTTTGAGTTCGATTGGCAAACCGTGACAGTCCCAGCCCGGTACATACGGTGCATCAAAACCATCCATGACACGACTTTTGATAATGATGTCTTTGAGTACTTTGTTGACCGCATGACCCAAATGGATTTGACCATTGGCATAAGGAGGGCCGTCATGAAGCACGTATTTTTTCTTGCCAATACGCGATTCACGAATCTGCTGATAAATGTTGTCGGCATACCACTCTTCTAACCATTTCGCTTCACGTACTGCCAAATTTGCTTTCATTGCAAAGTCAGTACCTGGGAGGTTTAGCGTGGCTTTATAGTCCACTGCATTTTCAGGAGTTTGCTTATCGCTCATGCAAGTCGTCTTCCAATCTAATCAGTTATGTCACTGACACGTTTTACAATAAAAATATGGGATATTAAAAGGGAAATGTGGGGTGATTTCGACGAAACTCAAGCAGTTTCTCGACATCATCATCAATTCCGGCTTTTAGCGCTTCAAGCGAAGGATAGTCCTTTTCGCCATGTAAATAGTTTAAGAACGTCACCCGCATCAACAGGCCATACAGATTAGCAGAAACATCTGGAAAATGTACTTCTAATCGCCACTCTGGATGTGCTTGTTTGATGGCTGGACGTGTGCCGACATGACCTGCCCCAAACAGAGCAGTGGGGTCATAACCTGCAATGCCTGTTTGCGCTGCAGAATCGGCTTTTACCTTGTCTTTTAAGGATAGGGTTTCGCAAATGACTTCAACCCCATAAATTCCCTTGAGGCAGGGCTTATGACGGTTAAGCCGTACATTAATGGTCGGGAAATCAATAGTTCGACCAATCTGATCACCATATTGCACTCGTCCGGTAATGCTATAGGGACGACCCAGCAATTGTGCGGCCAAGGCTAAATCACCGGCTTGCAAGGTCTGGCGAATCCGGGTGGAACTGACCCGTTCACCATCCAGAGCAATGGTATTTAAATTGGTCACTTCAAAGCCATAATTGCGCAGGAATTCGCTGTTGCCTTGGCGGTTTTTACCAAAGTGAAAATCATCGCCTAAGATCAGATGCCGGGCATTGAGTTTTTCTTTTAAAATGTCGGCAAAGGCTTCTGCAGTCAGGCTGCGAAAAGTATGGTCAAATTTCGCCACCGCGATATAGTCCACACCCAACTCAGTCAGGTATTCAACTTTTTCACGCAACGATGAAATACGCGGTGGGGCATCATAACCCTGAAAGTATTCAAGTGGTTGTGGCTCGAAAATCATCACCACAGATTTTAAACCCTGTGCTTCAGCCACCTGTTGCAGCTGACGGATCATCGCCTGATGACCTAAATGCACGCCGTCAAAATTACCGATCGTTACGGCAGTTTTGGGTAATTCAGAATGAGAGGCTAAAGCATTTAGACGGAGCAGCTGCATGGGCAAATCAAGTGCTTAGAAATATCGAGAGGCTATATATTGCCATAATCTCGCGCTTTCGTCTTGCTGTTGTGTTTTTATGCAATATTTTTCTTGAAAATTCATCTTCCTTAGAATTGAGCAGTTTTGTTTTTGTACACATTGATCATGTCTGATCAGAGCACTGGTGCTTTTCATTCAGCCGCTTTTGTTTTCTAATATCAGGGTTTTTCTTGATATCAGGTATTTCGAATGTCCGATTTGGCGCTCATCATGGCTCTACCCAATGAATCTAAAGGCTTATTTGAAGCAGAAGGCATTCAGGTACATTACAGCGGGATTGGTAAAGTCAATGCGGCTTTTAAAGCTTTTGAGGTGATTCAGAATACCGGTTGCAGTACCTTGCTGAATTTGGGCAGCGCGGGGAGTTCGCATTTCGATGCGCATGAACTGGTCGAAGTCACGCAATTTGTACAGCGTGATATGGATGTGTCGCCCCTTGGCTTTGAGATCGGCATGACCCCGATGGATCAGCATTTCCCGGGTGCGATTGAGCTGGATTCTTTCTTTGACCATTTGCCGAAAGGGATTTGTGGAACAGGCGATAGCTTTGAAACCGGTATTTCAAAAGTGGCGTGTAATCTGGTCGATATGGAAGGCTATGCCTTGGCCAAAGTCTGTAAAAAGCTGGGCGTTCGGCTGATTTCAGTGAAATACATTAGTGATGGAGCTAATGAGACTGCGCATCTGGATTGGGAAGAAAATCTGTTATTGGGTGCGAAAAAATTATTAGATTTATATCAAATGGTAAAATAAATAGGAGGGTCAAGTTTGCTCGGCGACCATAGCAGCTATGGTCGTGTGCCAATCAGAAGCGCTTGCTTATTTATCCGTGCGTGGAACCACGCCGTATAACATCATATGTACCGTATGCTGGATAATGCGTTGCTGCATGCTGCGGTTACGCAAGGTTTTACCCGTGACCATTTCCATTTGCGTCGCAAAGTCTGCATAGTTCTGGGTAATCGCCCAAATATTCAGAATCAGTAACTCAGGATCAATATCTGCAGAAATTTTGCCTTGCTCTTGCCAGTTGGAAATTACTTTGGCTTTACGCTTGACCAGTTTTTTCAGTGGACCTTTTAAAATTTCCAGAATATGCGGTGCACCTTGAATCACCTCCAAAGCAAATAAACGAGATGCTTTAGGCTGGGTACGCGACACTTCAATTTTTTGCATCAAATAATTGGTGATCGCTTCTTCAGGTTCAAGTTCAGCTTCCAGGGTTTGTAAAGGCGCCAGCCATTTTTGTAGAACGGTGGTTAATACCTCGACATACAGGGCTTCTTTATTTTCATAATAATAGAAAATATTCGACTTATGCATTTCTGCAATTTGTGCGATTTCATCCAGACTTGCCCCATTAAAACCATATAGGGAAAATACGTCTAGTGCAGCATTTAGCAGCTGATTGCGTTTTTGAGTACTCTTTTTTTGTTCCATTAGCAAATATAAAAAACAATGAAAAAGGGAATCCTCAATTGTACGGCAAATCATCAGATTTGTGCACACAGTCACAGGCTAATTTTTTGAATAATGATGATTTATTCTCTAGATCAATATTTAAAATAGGCTAAATGCATCTACACCGGGAGAAAAATTCAAGTTTCTGAAAATACTTCATTTATTCATCTTTTTTCTTCATTAATTGGGGAGAGGAATAATACTGAAATGAATCTGATAAAAATGATCTCTTATTGAGATAAAATTATTTTTTATAAGAATAAGACCCAAAACCATACTCGATTTTGGGTTTGATTCGATGTTCAGGTCGCTAAAACTGCCTGCAAGACCTGCTGTTCCAGTTCTGCAAATGTCACACTTTTTTGCCGGGGACGTGGCAAATTGACCCTAAACTCTTTGGCAATATGGCCTTTGTCCAGCAAGATAATCCGGTCTGCCAGTTGCACGGCTTCACTGACATCGTGCGTGACCAGAATGGCGGTAAAGCCTTGTTCGGTCCAGAGGCGCTCAATCAGGTTTTGCATTTCCAGACGTGTTAGGGCATCCAGAGCACCGAGCGGTTCATCCAGTAGCAGAATACGCGGCTGATGTGACAATGCCCGCGCCAAGGCGGTACGTTGCCGTTGTCCTCCGGAAAGCTGTGAAGGCCACAGTCCGGCTTTTTCTTTGAGCCCTACCTTTTCCAGCATTTGCGAGGCTTTGGCATGCTGCTCTTTGCCCAGGCCTAACTGCACATTCTGTTCGATGCTGCGCCAAGGCAGCAGGCGAGGATCCTGAAACATCACCCGGATATCATCTGCAGTAATGCCTTCACGAATATGCCGGGCGGACTTGAACTTGATTTCACCGTAGCTTTGCTGTTCCAGGTCGGCAATCAAGCGCAATAAGGTACTTTTACCACAACCGCTGCGACCAACAATTGCTAGAAATTCACCCGGCTGGATATGCAGGTCCAGATCTTCCAGAACTTTGACCGAACCGTAAAACTTGTGCAGCTGTTCAATGATAATTTCGGCACCGATCACTGCAGCAGGATTGATATCTGCCGCAGGTTGTTCCAGTGGCAAAATCGGGTCATTGGCATGACGCCCTAAACTGAGATCAGTCATCACATGCTCCTCATTTATTCTTTATTTTTGATAGCCGGCATGCCAGCGTAGCAGGAATCGTTCTAAAGCCACTGCCAGAACATCGGCTAATTTGCCGAGCAGGGCATACAGTAAAATACCCACTAGAACCACGTCAGTTTGCAAAAATTCGCGTGCATTCATGGTCATATAGCCAATACCAGACTGGGCGGAAATGGTTTCGGCCACGATTAACAATACCCAGACCAGACCCAGAGAAAAACGCAGTCCGACCAGAATTGACGGCATCGCCCCCGGCAGAATTATTTCTTTATACAGTTGCCAGCGAGTTAAGCCGTAGCTTTTACCCATCTCGATGAGTTGTGGATCGACCGAGCGGATACCATGATAGGTATTGATATAAATTGGGAAAAATACCCCAATCGCTACCAGAAACAATTTGGCAGATTCATCAATCCCGAACCATAAAATCACTAGGGGAATAAGGGCCAGTGCAGGAATATTCCGAATCATCTGCAAGGTGGTATCGAGCAGGGTAGAGGCAGTTCTGGATGAACCATTTAACAGGCCCAGTAATAGGCCCAAACCACCCCCCACCAATAAGCCACTAATAGCACGCCCCGCACTGACTTGCACATGCGTCCATAGCTCACCGCTGAGTAGCAAATTCCAGAAGGCCAAAACTACCGCACTCGGTGCAGGCAGAATCCGGCTTTCCAGCAGGCCTGTACTAGAGGTAATCTGCCAAATCGCAATCAAAAAAATTGGAACCAGCCAGGGCAGCAGATGCTGCCCCAGAATTGTTCCACGTGAAACCTGCTTTTGGGCCAGGGTTTCAACGGAAACGACTTTTGACATTAAGCAGACTCCTTAATTTTCTCAGCCTGCTTGTTCTCGTCCGGTGTGTAGTTGTTCGCCACGATTTCACCAAATGGACCGGTCAAGTTTGGTTGAGTGAGTTTTTGCTGGGTTTCCAGTGGAAGTAAAGGGAATACCAGTTCGGCAAAACGGATTGATTCTTCCAGATGTGGATAGCCTGAGAAAATAAAGGTGCTAATTCCCAGAGCTGCATATTCCTGGATACGTGCAGCGACAGTTTCCGGATCGCCGACCAGTGCCGTACCTGCACCACCACGAACCAGACCCACACCTGCCCAGAGGTTTGGAGAAACTTCGAGTTTGCTGCGATCGCCATTGTGCAGTTCTGCCATACGGCGCTGACCGACCGAGTCCATGGATTTGAACTTGGCTTGGGCTGCAGCGATAGTGGCATCATCCACATATTGAATCAGTTCTTCAGCCGCCGCCCAGGCCTGCTCATTGGTTTCGCGTACGATCACGTGTAAACGGATCCCGTAATTCAGTTCACGACCTTTAGCTGCAGCCTTGGCTTTTACCACTGCAATTTTTTCTTTGACTGCTGCCGGTGGCTCGCCCCAGGTCAAGTAAGTATCGACCTGATCCGTGGCCAGCTCAATGGCATCATCCGATGAGCCACCAAACCATAAAGGCGGATGCGGCTGCTGAATGGGTGGATACAGCAATTTTGCATCATCGACACTTAAGCGTTCGCCATGGAAACTAAAGCTTTCACCGGTATGTGAGCGTTTTAAAATTTCACGCCAGATGGTGGTGTATTCGGTCGCCGTTTTATAACGGGTTGTGTGATCTTCATAGACGCCATCACCTTTTAGCTCCTGCTCGTCACCGCCAGTCACCAGATTCAGCAGTACTCGGCCATTAGACAAGCGGTCAAAGGTCGCGGCCATACGTGCAGCCAGTGCCGGCGTGGTCACGCCTGGACGCAATGCCACCAGGAATTTTAATTTTTTGGTCGCATCAATCAGGCTGGCTGCAGTTAACCATGGATCTTCACAAGAACGGCCAGTCGGAATCAGGACACCTTCATAACCAAGATTATCCACGGCAACGGCAATCTGCTTCATGTAGGCATGATCTACAACACGTGCGCCCTTGCTGGTGCCTAAGTAACGGCTGTCGCCATGAGTGGGGATAAACCAGAAAATTTTCATGTGATATTCCTTAAATTAAATCATCTTGTTTGTTCATCAATGTGTGGCTGCTGGCGACCAGATCTGTTGCTGGACGCTGATGGTTTTGGGAATCAGTTGAACCTGCTGGAAGAGATCGGCAATATTCTGTTGGGCTTTGATCACTTCCGTCGTTAATGGTTGTACCGGCGAAGGTTTAAGACGACGCTCAAATGCAATCTTTGCCACTTCTGGTTTCAGACCGGTACTTTTCTGATAAATATCTAGAGCTACAGCCTGGTTTTTAAGAATCCACTGGTCAGATGCATTTAAGGCCTGGATAAACTTCCCGGGGCTATCCGGATGCTTCTGAATAAATTCGGGATTGCCGATATAAAAGGAGTAGGTTTGCGGAAAGTCACTGGATTCAATCAGCACCTTAACCTTGCTGTCGAACTCGGCTGCACCCAGGAAGGGATCCCAGATTGCCCAGGCATCAATGGCTTTTTTGTCAAAAGCAGCACGTGCATCCGCAGGGGGAAGCCAAATGGCTTGAATCTCTGACCAGCTTAAGCCGGCTTTTTCCAGAGTTTTGGCCAGAAGTTCATGGGCACTTGAACCTTTCTGCACCGCGATCCGTTTTCCTTTCAACTGTTGAATCGTCTGGATGTCACTGTCTTTCGGCACGACCACGGCCAAAGAGTTTCCAGCCACTTTTTCAAAGGCCACGTAACTCAGGGCTTTATCTGCAGCCTGTGCAAAAATGGGTGGGGTATTCCCTACATAGCCATAATCCACCGCACCGACTGCCAGTGCTTCCAGCATTTGTGGACCCGCCGGAAACTCTTTCCACTCAATTTTGGCATTAGGAAATTGTTGTTCTAACAGCTTTTCATCGCGTGCTACCAGCAGATTCAAGGCTGATTTCTGAAAGCCAATCGCAATGGTTTTAACTTGTTGCACCGACGTAGTTTCTGCGGCAGCCGTTTGTTGTGGTTCCTGTTTCTGGCAGCCAGTCAGACTAAAGCTCAATAACGCTAAACTGATGTAAGAAACTGTTTTTATATGACTCATCTTTATTCTCGAATTATTCTGCTGTTATTTAATAATTGCTGCATCAATATTCAGCTTTTGTGGAATCAGCTGCTGCGCATAAAATGCATCGGCGACTTGTTGCTGTTTTTGAATCACGTCAGTGCTGAGAGGTTTAACGCCAAAGCCCATGCGTGAAATAGAGGTTTTCAAGACATCGACGGCCAGACCTGTCGGTTTTTGCAGGAGCTGAGCGGCAGCGTCCTGATTTTTTGCCACCCAGTCCGTGGTCAGATTCAGTTCGTTGACCACCGCCTGTACCACCTGAGGATGGCTTTCTGCGAACTTGCGATCTGCCAGATAGAATTGGTGGTTGCTCACCACATTTTCACCGCTGGCAATGACACGCGCACCAATCTGATGTTCAGCAGCTGCAAAGAACGGATCCCAGATGACCCAGGCATCAACTGCACCACGTTCAAATGCAGCACGTGCATCGGAAGGTGGTAGATAAATCACTTCAATATCACCGAGTGTCAGCTTGTTGGCTTCCAGAACTTTTAACAGCAGGTAATGCACATTTGAACCTTTGTTCAGGGCTACCCGTTTGCCTTTCAGATCCTGAATAGACTGGATTGGTGAATCTTTCGGTACAATCAAGGCTTCGGCCTTAGGTGCTTGCGGCTGATTGGCCACATAGACCAGATTTGAGTTGGCCGCCTGGGCAAAAATCGGCGGTGCTTCACCGGCTTCACCAAAAGAGATGCTGCCGACATTCAGGCCTTCAAGCAATTGCGGGCCAGCCGGAAATTCTACCCATTTCACATTGACCCCTTGCTGTTTTAAGCTGGTTTCCAGCGTACCGCGTTCTTTTAAAATAGGTAATACGCCGTATTTTTGGAAACCGATATTCAGGGTAATGGTCTCTTCTTTTTTCGAGCAGCCTGAAAGCATCATGACACCCACCATCGCAGTACCAAGTACTGCAGTCTTTGCTAAAAACTGAACATGAGATTGGCGCATGAATCAAAACTCCCGAAAGTGAAAAACTAGTGAATGAAAACTTAGACACACGCTAATCGTTTTTGTTTTTCTAAAAAAATAACTATTCAGGAATTTCTAATGAAGAAAAAAGATAAATAAAAAAGCGCAAAACTTATGCAGAAAAGTGATTTATATAAAAATGAAGATTTAATATTTAAATTAATCAAACTTATGAAATTTATAGTTATTTTTTTAAATCTAATCTATTGATATGTTTAGCTAAAAACCAGTAATAGAATTTTAAAATTTAAAGCGAGATTGCCAGATATCTTTATCTAAAATTAAGCTAAAGCACTGAAAGAAAAAGCCACTTTAAAGTGACTTTTTGCAAACAATTGAATTACGTTGATAATTGTAAAATGCCTGACGGGCATCCGGCAGATCATCGACCGAAGCCGGTTCAAAGCCTTGTTCCAGAAACCAGTGCGCGGTGCGGGTGGTTAGAATAAACAGCTGCTGAATCTGCATGCTTTTGGCTTTTTCTTCAAGATAATGCAGGATCTGGCTGCCCCGATTAGACTTGCGATAACTTGGATGTACCGCAACACAGGCAATTTCTGCAGAACGCAATTCATCACCCGTAGTCGGAATCGGATAAAGGGCGGCACAGGCCAGAATCATGCCGTCCCGTTCGATTACGGCAAACTGGTTGATTTCATTTTCCAGACGTTCACGCGAACGATAGACCAGAATGCCTTCTTCTTCCAATGGACGCAGCAAACCGATCAGGCCGCCAACATCCTGAATATCGGCCATCCGCACTTCTTCATAATGCGCGTCGGTGACCAGAGTTCCGGAACCATCCCGGGTGAACAGCTCTTCCAGCAGGGCACCATCATAGGCATAAGAAATCAGATGCACCCGATGTACGCCGTTCATTGAGGCTTCCTGTGCGGCTTTCAATTGTAGTCCTCTTTCAAGCGCATCTTGTTCGACCGGAATAAAATCATCCAGTTGTTGCGGTGTCACTTCGCGTTTGAGTTGGCCGTTACTGTCCATCAGACCATGCTGCTTACCGAGAAAAATCAGTTTATCTGCCTTAAGGCGAATCGCCGTTTTGGTAGCCACTTCTTCAGCCAGCAGATTAAAGACTTCTCCTGTGGTGGAATAACCGGTCGGGCCAAGCATCACAATATTATGACTGTCCAGATGGCGCTGAATCGCATCGGTATCAACTGCGCGCACTTCACCGGTCAGCTGAAAATCAATACCATCACGAATGCCATATGGCTTGGCGGTGACAAAATTCCCTGAAACGGTATCAATCCGGGCGCCATACATCGGCGAGTTGGCCAGTCCCATAGACAGCAGTGCTTCAATTTGTAGGCGGATTGAGCCAACGGCATTCATCACACAGCTTAAAGATTCACGCGTAGTCACCCGACGCTGCTGGTAAAAAGGCGTCGTAATCTGGCTTTGAGCCAGATTCTGGTTAATTTGTGGACGTGCACCATGTACCAGAATCAGCCGAATGCCCAAAGAATGTAATAAGGCAATATCGTGAATAATATGCTGAAAGTTATCATTTAAGACGGCTTCGCCATCAAACATGATTACAAAGGTTTTGTTGCGGTGCGCATTGATATAAGGCGCAGAATGGCGAAACCAGTGCACATATTGCAAAGTTGTGCTTTGTGACGTTTCTGCTGAAGTCATGCTGTGCCCATTTCAATGATTGAAGATCCAGCTTTGATTCTAATGAAAAAAAATGCAAGTGGAAGTGCAGATATAAAAAAACACCTGAAGGGGACTTCAGGTGTCTGCAAGACGAGCAGTAATGGAGAAAGCTTAGTTAATGATTCGTACAATTTTGTTGGTACGCTCATTGACCAGAACGTAGTCATTGTTGACCTTGTACCATTGCTGGAAACGACCGGTATTTGGCAAACGGCGTGCTTCGCGATCACTTACTTCAAAATGGTTGTTGTCATATTGGCGAGGTAAAGTTTGTCCTACGCGCCAGTCACGGCTTGGATTGACCATACGGTTGTTATGACGGCGGTCATCATTCCAGCGACGGTCGTCATTCCATTTCTTGCTGTCTTTGGCATTCCAGTGTGGCGCCGGTTTATGCGGATTATGGTCATAACGCGAGTCATGCTGTGGTGCTGCCATTGCAGAAGTAGCTAACAAAGCACTTAGAGATAACGCGATTGTAGTTAAGACTTTTTTCATGGCTCTCACCTTAAGATGTATATCTAATTTCGATGACACTAAATTAGCGAACAAGTACATAGAAAGCGTGAGGGCTATTTAGTTAAATTGTTAAATTCATGAAGAAATTTAGTAGATGAATCACGCAGTTTGAAAACTGGAAAAGCCGCGAGATTTTGGGTTAAAAATTTTCAGCCAGTGAAATAAAAAAGCCCAAACATCGTTGGGCCTTAAAGAAGATTAAATTTGAATGCACTTATGAACTAGTCACCCACAATCCGGATAATGCTGTTGTTTTCAGAATCCACCAGAATATAGTCATTATTGACTTTGTACCATTGCTGCTTGCGGTCAGGTCGAGGCAGGCGATGGTCTTTATATTCAACTTTATAGCCATTGCCACGATAATGCTGCGGCATCACATAACCCGGCTGCCAGCGTAACTGTTGCAGGCGTTTCACCCCGCGTTCTTCACGCATACGGCGGTTATCCTGCTGATCTTCCTCTCGGAACTCACGGGCTTTCTTCTTGTCATGACCATGACGTGAATCCATACGGGATTCATCATTGAAATGAGGGGCAGCGATGACGACATTGCTCAGCATGAATGTACTGCAAGAAATTGCCAGTGCCACCAAAACCTTTTTCATGTTGAACCCTCATTAAATTGTTCATCTTCTACAGCACCTAATGTACGGAAAAATTGCAGAGAAACTGTGAAGAACAGGCACAATTTTTATAACAAATGCAGAGATATTATGATGATGTCATGTTTTTACATGACTATATGCGACGGCATCACTTCTATAAAGTAGCCTACCGAGCCATGTCCTTATCTCATCAAAGCAAGGGCCAACATGCAAGCGAAAATCGATGATTTAGCTCAAAAAAACAGCATTGAGTCAGCGAGAAAAAAGTTCATGATTTAATGAAACGACAAAGAATTTTGCCGGTTTAGTTTGAGATTAATTCCATTGCTCTGCCAAACCTTGTAAGGACTGAATCGCGTCAGCCACGGATTCAGCTTGTAGGGCGTCATCGAGTGCCACAATCAATGCTTCAGATAACTGCAACTGTTCAATCCGGTGAATTGTTTCAATTTTACGTTTTTGGTCAGCCATGCTGCGCTCTTGATTTGATCTATCTATGATTCAAGAAAGCATAGTCCAATCAGTTTAATTTGGAAAACCGTATAATTTTATATATTTAATATGTAAATCCGATTTATTGTTATTTTTTGCAGGATTTTAAGAAAAAAAGGGCACTTTATCGAAAAGTGCCCAAGATTATTCAATGACCCGACTTTTAATAAGCGTAGTTCAGGTCAGTATAATCGTTGAGTGATTTCTGCACATGCGCCTGAATAAAGGCACGTACATCCTCGGCCGTCATGGCTTTGCCCTGATTGCTGATGACATGTTCGATTTCTGGCTGACCTTCAATTTTAATGCGATAAACAAAATGCTTGGCCAGACGATAACTGTCGTCTAATTTTTCAATGCCAGTCACATAATAATAGGCATGTTCAAAATTCAGATCCTGATGTGAAAATACAAATTGCTCGAACAATTTGAGTTTCTGAGCATTTTCGAGTGCTTTGATGTCATCCACGATACTGGCTTCAAACTTGGTGCCGTATTTCTCTGAAATAGGCTGTTGATCAATCAGCAGCGACACCATGCCATCGTCTAAATGGGTCACCGTAATATTGTTTAATTCAGTCATGATGCACTCGAGTGAAATATAGTGGGGCTTAGTATGCTGTTATTTTAATGAAACTCAATGCGAGCGGGGTGAACTTACTTAAGATTTATGCGCTGAATATGACTAAAAATGAAATAAAAAGGGAGCGATTGCTCCCTGAATGACAGACAGAATAATTTAATCCTGTGCATCAATACTCTGGCCATTCATATGCAGGCTGTCATTACCCATCAAATATAGATAAGCCGGCATGATTGAATCGGGGGTAGGCAGGGTTTTCGGATCTTCATTCGGATAGGCCTTGGCGCGCATGGCAGTCCGCGTTGCCCCGGGATTGATGCAGTTATAACGGATATTCGGATGTACCTGCTCTTTGGCAAATAACTGGCTTACCGCTTCAATAGCAATTTTAGAAACCGAATACGCACCCCAGCGTTCGCGGGCTTCGCGGCCTACACCTGAGCTGGCAAAAACCACAGAAGCATGTTCGGATTTGGATAATAACGGTAACAGCGCTTGGGTCATGACAAAGGGTGCACGCAGATTGACCGCCATCACATCATCCCAGACATTGACCGGATAATCCGCCAAGGGAACCCGTTCGCCTAAAATGCTGGCATTGTGCAGAATGCCGTCCAGACGACCAAACTGACGGTCTAGCGTATCGAGCAAAAGCTCATAATCACGTTCTGACGCACTCGATAGTTGTAGCGGCAAGATGGCAGGTTGCGGCGCACCCAAACTTTCAATTTCATCATAAATGACTTCGAGTTTGTTTAAGGTACGCCCATGCAGTACCACAGTTGCGCCATGCAAGGCATAACTGATTGCTGCTGCACGTCCAATGCCATCGCCCGCACCTGTGATTAGGATGATACGATCCTTGAGCAGATTGGGGCGAGGTTGATATGCTGAATATTTCATTATCTACCTCCTCACTTCTTATTATTTAGTGTTAAGCGTTCAAGATACCGCAGTATGCTGCTTCAGTACTAGTGTCTGAATCAATTGATGTAATTCTGTCACAGTATGCACGATATGGTCGGCCTGCCAGGCGTTTAAATCGTCTTTGTATTGCAACGGCAAATAACCATAAGCAGCCAGAATGGTCAGCATCTGGGCATGACGGCCGGCATCAATATCTCGGGGATGATCTCCGACATAGATACAGTCTTCCGCGGCAAGATTCAGTTGCTTGGCTGCCAGATACATCGGTTCAGGATCGGGTTTGGTCCGAGTGACATCTTCCGGACATACCAGCACTGCGCAGCGTTCACTCAGGTTCAGCGCTTGCAGTAAAGCCTCGCTGAGCCAGCGCGGTTTATTGGTCACAATCCCCCAAGGAATGTCATTTTCCTCTAGCTGTTCCAACAAAGGATACATGCCGTCAAACAGATCGGTATCGACCGCAATATCTGCGCCGTACATGTCCAGAAAGCGCTGACGGTGTTGCAGAAAGACCGGATCTTCTAGTTGCAGTTCCGGATAAACCAGTTTCACCATAGCGCGAGCGCCTTCGGAGACCTGGGTACGAATCAGCTCGGGTGCAACCAGTGGGCGGCCTTCTTCACGGCACATCTGCTGGATAATTCGGATAAAATCGGCAGCGGTATCAATCAGGGTTCCATCTAGGTCAAATAAAACGGCTTTCATGCTGTGGTCTCTGCTGCGCTATCTTTCACGGTATAAACCATGTAGTTCACATCAACATTCGGTGCCAGCCAATAACGCTTGGTCAGCGGATTATAGTGCAGACCGGTCATGTCTTTGAGCTTTAAACCCGCGTTACGAATATCATGTGCCAGTTCAGACGGCTTGATAAATTTGCTGTAATCATGGGTGCCTTTGGCCAGCATGCGCAAGACATATTCTGCCCCGATAATCGCAAATAAATAGGACTTTGGATTACGGTTAATGGTCGAGAAGAATACATGACCACCTGGCTTGACCAGCTTGTGACAGGCCTGAATAATCGATGCCGGATCTGGCACATGCTCTAGCATTTCCATGCAGGTCACGATGTCATATTGGCCAGCCTGTTCCTCTGCCAGTTGCTCAACCGGCACCTGACGATATTCAATATTGTTCACACCTTCCTGTTCGGCATGGATGCGTGCCACATTTAAAGGGGCTGCGCCCATATCAATCCCGAGTACATCGGCACCGCGTCGCGCCATGCTTTCGGCCAGAATACCGCCACCACAGCCGACATCCAGCACTTTTTTGCCGCTCAGGCCTCCGGCATGTTCATCAATCCAGTTTAAACGCAGTGGATTAATCATGTGCAAGGGGCGGAACTCGGAATGCTGATCCCACCATATAGCTGCAAATGCTTCAAACTTGGCAATTTCTTGTGGATCAACATTCAATTGCGACATCGGTGTCACCTCAATCAATCATGATTAGCTAAAAATATGTATGTGCCGAATGGCCAGAGAAACTGATTTAAAACCTTGAAAATCAGTCCGATGGTTTAGTGTAGCGATTCTGGCAGAAAAAGCGATAAAAGCAGCAAAAAAGTTCACAGAATGAAAACGAAACCGGCATAATTGATTTATAGTGAACACATAAACTAAGCATAATGATTTAGAGGACGATAATCCGAATGAAAAAATTCCTTTTAGGCGCTGTTGCCGCATCTGTTTTGGCCTTTTCAGGCAATGCTATGGCCAATTTTGTGGCAGGTCAGGACTATCAGGTGGTTGCAAAACCAGTCAAAGTCGAAAAACCGGGCAGAATTGAAGTACGTGAATTCTTCTGGTACGGCTGTGGTCACTGTTTCGCGCTTGAACCACATATGCAGGGTTGGTTGAAAAAATTACCAAAAGATGTACGTTTTGTACGTACGCCTGCTGCGATGAATCCACTCTGGGAGCAGGCAGCGCGTGCTTATTATGTGTCTGAAGCATTGGGGGTGCGTCAAAAAGCACATTTACAATTATTCCATGATATTCATGACAAGCAACGTCCAATTTTAGAACAGGCACAACTGGCTAAGTTCTATACTCGCTATGGTATTCCTGAAGCAAAATTTAACAGCACCTATAAATCTTTCCCGATCACTTCGAAAATTGCCCAAGCCAAAAATCTGGCTGCTCAGTATCAGTTAAGTGGTGTTCCGGCAGTGACCGTGAATGGTAAATATATTGTGCAAGGTAATGATGCCAAAGTCATTCAGGTGGTGAATTACCTGATCGAAAAAGAGCGTAAAGCCAAATAAGTCTGAACTGACGATCACTAAAAAAACCTGCATCATGATGCAGGTTTTTTTATTTAGGCCGGAGGAGTGACCGCTTCATTGAGCACAGGGCTTACGGTTTCAACTGTTTCGGTAGGTCTCCGGTACCAGTGCAAAATGCCACGCAGCAAAAGCTGCATCTGTAGCACGCTTTGGGTTTTAAAGGCATTGGATTGGGCGCGACGTAGCTCTGGATCAGCCTGATGCTGCAGATGAATCCAGCCCATGGCCCAGTTCAGGGACAGCTCAATCAGCATCTGTGCCAGAGCCTGCAAGTCCTGTGGCGCCTGAATATGTCGGGTAGATTGCATCTTGGCCAGTTCATGCATGACATCTTCAGCCAGAAAATGAATTTCCCGTTCAATTCCGGCACGTAATACGTCCGAACCGCCCCAACGTTCTGCAACAAAAAAAATCCAGGGTTCAGGATGATATTCGACGGCCTGAAAAAAGAGTTCAAGCCCGGTGTGGGTTCGGGTATTTGGCTGATACAGATAGGCCTGTCCCAGCTGATTGAGTACGCCCTTGATATGAATCGCAACCTGATCCAGCAATTCCAGGCCCAGCTGGTTCATATCCTGAAAGTGCCGATAGAACGCCGTCGGTACCAGTCCGACTGCATTCGCAACTTCACGCAGACTGATCGTGCTGAAAGCGCGGCCCTGACTGCTGAATGCCAGTGTCGCATCGAGTAATGCCTGATGACTTTGGTGCTTGCGATCTTCACGTAAGGACATAAATGGGTTTCCTGTCACCGGCTTCCCTTATAGGGAGTTTTAGTCTAGCAAAAATTAAATTAAATCGTAGTGGCACAGATCGGCATAATTTCGACATCTCGTAGCGAGCTGATGCATTGATTTTGTAAATCAATCCCCCGGCTGCCTAATCTTGGCAAAGGCTTCTGCTATACTGAGCCGCAATTATTTTGAACCCATACAGGACTTATTATGCGTATCGACCAACGAGCATTAGATCAATTACGTGAAGTGAAAATTACCCGTAACTATACACGTTATGCGGAAGGCTCTGTATTGGTTGAATTTGGTCATACCAAAGTACTGTGCACCGCCAGTGTGGATAGTTCTGTACCGCGTTTCCTCAAAGGTCAGGGTCAGGGCTGGGTGACGGCTGAATATGGCATGTTGCCACGTTCAACCCATACCCGTAGCGACCGTGAAGCGGCACGTGGCAAACAGAGTGGCCGTACTCAGGAAATTCAGCGTCTGATTGGTCGTAGCCTGCGCTCAATGGTCGATCTGAAAAAACTCGGTGAAAATACCATTACTATCGACTGTGATGTAATTCAGGCCGATGGCGGTACCCGTACTGCAGCGATTACCGGTGCTGCGGTGGCCTTGGTCGATGCCATGAACGTCTTGCTGGAAAGAAAAAAAATCAAACATGATCCATTAAAAGGTTTGGTGGCTGCGGTTTCTGTTGGTATTTTCAAAGATGAAGTTTTACTGGATCTTTGCTATGAAGAAGATTCAAACTGTCAAACCGATTTGAATGTGGTGATGACTCAGGCCGGTGAATTTATTGAAATTCAAGGTACTGCAGAAGACAAACCATTTACCCGCGCACAATCGAATGCCATGCTGGAAATGGCCGAGAAAGGCATTCAGGAATTGGTGAAAAAACAGCAAGAAGCTTTAGGCTGGTAATCCATCCCATGTTGAGAAACGCATCTACGGATGCGTTTTTTTATGCCTGAAATTTCAGCAATCACTGTATGAAAAAACTGCATCACAAAGCTTCATCACAAAAATCCGACATGAATCGGCTATATCTGAACCGGTTTTGCATCGATATTGGATCAGGCGAGATCACAATGAGGAATGCGGCATGAAACAGTGGCTTTGTGCAATTTCATTGCTGGGCGTGTTTGGATTAACTGCCTGTGACTGGGGTAATAATCGTGAAGATGACGAGCGTTCAGTATTAAATCAGGATCGTGATGAGGATAACGGAAGATATAACGACCGTGATGGTGACGATGATGAGCGCGATCGTCGAGGTAATCGGGACGACGACGATGATTAAGGTCTAAAATAGAAAATTGAGCAAAATATGCGCAAAAAAAATTTCTAAAAATAAAAAAAGGGTGCTTCGCACCCTCTACGGTCATCTATCCCATTTAGGCTTAAGCATTGAAACGCATCGACAGATCAATGGCTTTGACATCTTTAGTCAGCACACCCATGGAAATATAATCTACGCCGGTACTGGCTACTTCACGTAAATTATCAATGGTGATATTACCTGAGGCTTCCAGTTTGCAGCGACCAGCTACATGTTGCACTGCGTCGATCATCTGCTGCTGACTGAAATTATCCAGCATCACGATATCGGCATGGGATTCGAGTGCCTGATTCAGCTCATCCCAGGTTTCCACTTCAACTTCAACAGGCTTACCCGGTGCAATTTGATGTGCCTTGGCAATCGCCTGCGCAATGCCACCCGCTGCCATAATATGATTTTCTTTAATCAAGAAGGCATCAAACAGGCCCAGACGATGGTTCTGACCACCGCCAATCGCCACGGCATATTTTTGTGCAATACGCAGACCCGGAAGTGTTTTACGGGTATCGAGCAGTTTGGTGTTTAAACCTTGCAGTTCTTTGACATAGTGGGCGGTTTTAGTCGCAACCGCAGACAGGGTTTGGACAAAGTTTAGCGCAGGACGTTCCACGGTGAGTAAGCTGCGCGCAGATCCGGCCAGTTTTAAAAATGCTTGATTGGCTTGAACATGATCGCCATCATTTTTCAGCCAGATCACTTCAATACTTGGATCATAGGCCTGAATCAAGGCATTTACCCAAGGCTGGCCGGCCAAAACCATGTCTTCACGGCTAATGATAGTGGCAGTGGCCTGTTCATCTTCAGGAGTCAGCAGGGCGGTAATATCGCCTTCACCGATATCTTCTGAAAGTGCTTGTTGAATATTAATCTGAATGGACTGGTCTAGCAAAGCTTGAGATATGCGCATGAGTATTTCCGTATCTTTTTTAAGCCGTGAAAATTGCGCCTTATCTTAGCACCGTTACATAAAAGATGAGCGATTTTTCATCCAGTTTGCTGGGATGAATTGAGATTTCTCCTTGAAAGTTTTAGCATGAAGCCGGCTGCAATGCTGATCTTGCAGATTTTATTTTTGGGGAGAACGGTTTTATGCAACAGGCAGCTGAGTTTCAGGTCAAGGACGGGCAACTAATCGGTGCACGTCAAATCCCGTCTCCCAATTTTAATCAGCGGCCAGAACAGACCGAGATTCAATTGCTGGTGATTCACAATATCAGCCTGCCACCTTCACAGTTTGGCGGTGGTTATATTGAACAGTTTTTTCAGAATCAGCTGGACTGGTCCGTACATCCTTATTTTCAAACCATTGAAGGGATGCAGGTGTCGACCCATCTGCTAATTTTAAGAACGGGAGAAGTACTGCAATTTGTTAATTTCAATGACCGTGCCTGGCATGCCGGCCGCTCGAGCTATTTGGGCAAAAAAGAATGTAATGATTATTCGATCGGGATCGAACTGGAAGGCAGTGATGACTTGCCTTTTGCAGCTGAACAATATCAGGCCTTGGTAAAAGTCACGGCCTGTCTGCAACAGCATTATTCCAAGATTCAGCAGCATATTGCCGGACATTCGGATATTGCACCGGGCCGCAAGACCGATCCGGGACCATATTTTAACTGGGCTGATTTTCGTGCACAGTTACAGCATTATAAAAACACCTCAAGCTCGCTTGAGCGATGAAATTAAGCAATGAACTTCTGACAAAAGTTTCATTACAATAGCCACAAATTTATACATTAGGTGAATAGGATGGCGCTTTGGCGTTCGACCGTCATTGTCAGTGCGATGACCATGTTGTCACGCGTACTGGGATTGGTTCGAGATATTGTTTTACTGAATGTCTTTGGTGCTGGTAAAGACTTCGATACCTTCGTAGTCGCATTTCGTATTCCAAACTTTTTCAGGCGTTTATTTGCCGAAGGCGCATTTTCACAGGCGTTTATTCCGGTACTGACCGAATATAAGACCAGTCGCACGCATACTGAAGTCCAGATCCTGATCAGCCGGGTATTTGGCTGTCTGGCCACGGTCATGACCACGTTGACCATGGTCGCGATCATTGCTGCGCCATTGATCATGTATATCTATGCGCCCGGTTTTCATAGCGATCCTGAAAAATTCGCTCTGGCGACCGACATGTTCCGCCTGACCATTCCTTATTTGTTGTTCATGTCACTGACGGCTTTTGCCAGCAGTATTCTGAACAGTTATGGCTCTTTTAGTACCCCAGCTTTTGCACCAGTCTTGCTGAATGCGGCGATGATTGCCGGAGCGCTCTGGCTTACGCCGTATATGGCCGAGCCGATTATGGCGCTGGGCTGGGCAGTGATCATTGCCGGTATTTTACAGCTGGCGATCCAGATTCCTGAATTGTGGCGTAAAAACCTGCTGATTCCACCGAAAATTGATTTCAAGCATGAAGGCGTAGATCGCATCATGAAGTTGATGCTACCGGCATTATTTGGTGTATCTGTCACGCAAATTAATCTATTGTTAAATACCATTTGGGCTTCATTCATGCAGGATGGTTCGGTGTCCTGGCTGTACAGTGCCGAGCGTATGACCGAATTGCCGCTGGGTCTGATCGGTGTTGCAATTGGTACCGTGATTTTGCCGTCCTTATCGGCACGGCATACTGAGCAAAATCCGGAAAAATTCCGTGGCATGATGGACTGGGCAGCCAAAGTTATTGTGATGGCAGGCCTACCCGCCAGTATTGCACTGTTTATGCTGTCGACCCCGATCATTCAGGCCCTGTTTGAACGTGGCCAGTTCACCTTTGAAGATACCCAGATGACGGCTTTGGCGCTGCAATGTATGAGCGGTGGTGTGATTGCCTTTATGTTGATTAAAGTCTTTGCTCCCGGTTTTTATGCAAAGCAGGATACCAGAACCCCGGTGCGTGTCGGTTTGATGGCTGTGGCGGCCAATGCGATTCTGAACGTGATCTTTATCGGCTTGTTCAAGCTGATTGACTGGGAAGCAGAGCATATGGCGCTTGCACTGGCATCGACGGGTTCAGCGATGGTCAATGCCGGTTTGCTTTATTATTATCTGCATAAGCGTGATATTTTCCGTTTTGGTTCGCACTGGAAAAAAATCTTCCTGCAATTCATATTTGCCAATGTGGTGATGATTGCGGCTCTGGCCTATGCCCTGAGTTGGTATAACGCAGATGTATCACAATGGATGCGTGTGGTAGAAGTATTGATCTTATGTGTTGTCGGTGTGGTAGCGTATGTTGCAGCCTTGCTGGTGGCAGGTTTTAGACCACGTCATTTAAAGCCTTAAGTTCATCTTAAAAGAAGTATTTTTGATCAAAACAGATCATTAAAATACCCATAAAAAAACAAGAGCCAGAAGGCTCTTGTTTTTTTTGAAAGCTAACACTTGCTTTGAAAAGGTCTAGCGTAAATCTAGACCTTGCCGCGCGAAAGAAAACCAACGATCGCAAGAATCACCGCAATTACCAACAAGATAATCGCAAAATCCTTAGACAAGCCTGCGACGCCACCGAAACCAAGTAGACTCGCAATTAATGCAATAACAGCAAAAATAATAGCCCAGCGAAACATATATATTCTCCATGTGTTTTTATTTTCAAATTTAGTATAGAAATAAACGATTCCAGCAACTGTTAGTGTTGTGTTGATGAACTGTCTCTGATTTAACAATAGTTTACGTGATAACAATAAAAATTTGAGACAGTAGGTCTGCAGGGTTCTGGCTGTTATAATCAGCTGATTTTTGAATATTCCGGCCCGATCATGAGCGATACTTTACGTCCCGAATTCTGGAAAAACTATTCACTTGCTGAACTGACGCAAGTCGAGTGGGAGGCCTTATGTGATGGTTGTGGGTTGTGTTGTCTGATTAAACTGGAAGATGAAGATACTCAGGAAGTCGCCTATACCAAAGTGGCATGTAAGCTGCTGGATTGTAGCACTGCACGTTGCTCCAATTATCCAGATCGCTTGCAGTATGTGCCTGACTGTATTCAGCTCACGCCAGAGAAGCTGGAAACGATTCACTGGTTGCCTTCGAGTTGTGCCTATCGCCGGGTAGAGCAGGGCAAAAGCCTGCCATCCTGGCATTATCTGATTAGCGGTTCACGGGAAAGCGTGATTCAGGCACGCAAGTCGGCAGCAGGGCGCTGCCTGAGTGAAGCAGATATTCATCAAGACGACATTGAAGATTATATCGTACGCTGGGTGCGTTGAATCTGCCTGCGTGATTCGTTTATTGATCTGCCGGATGGAGTAGAGCCTGGGCCGAAGCACCGGCCATCGGACGATAGAAATAGAAGCCTTGTCCAATCTGACAGTCACAATGGATCAGGGTATCCAGCTGTTCTGTATTCTCAATTCCTTCGACCAGAACATCCAGTGCAATACTGGAGCCAATCTGGGTAATGGCTTTGACAATGGCCAGGGCAGATGGGTCACTGTTCATGCGTTCTACAAAGTTGCGGTCAATCTTGATGCAACCCACCGGATAGTCCTGCAAGCGGGTCAGCGAAGAATGTCCAGTGCCGAAATCATCCAGCGAAATCTGGATTCCGGCCTGTTTCAGCAGGTTCAGGGCGCGAACCACATAATTGGCACCATGTTCGGATAGGCTCTGCTCGGTAATTTCTAGTTCAACTTTATGTGCGGGAATATCAAAGTTGGACAGGCGTGCCAACAGTTTTTCGGCATAGTCATCGCGCAGGAATTCGACCGGTGCAGCATTGATGGAAATCGGTAACAGATCCAGACCTTGCGCCTGCCAGCGACTCATATCTGCAAAGACTTTCAGTTGCATGGTCTCACTGATGCGTGAGGCCAGCTCATAGTCCTGAAAGGCAGCAAAAATTTCGGAAGGTAACTGAATGTTCTGATTCTGATCTTGCCAGCGTAATAGTGCTTCGAAACCAATCACTGCACCATCAGAAAGACGTACTTTAGGTTGGTAATAGGGAATGATCTGATCGGCCAGAATAATCTTGCGAGCCAGAGTCAGCTGCTTGGTTATATTTTCCAGTGAACCGCACATTTCCTGATTAAACATGCGGATGCCACCACGACCACTATTTTTCAGGTCATTTAAGGCGATATCGGCACACTTCAGCAGATTCGAGGTATTTAAGGCATCACGTGGATAGATGGCACAGCCTATACTCATGGCACTGCTGATGCTATTGCTGACATAATTGATGGGCTGATCCAGCTGGGCATAGGCCATTTGCGCCGTTGCCAGCAGCTGTTCTTCACTTTCCAAATTTTTGACCAGTACGGCAAATTCATCGCCACCCAAACGGGCGATGATGGTATTTGGCCCGAAGCAGGTCTGGAAACGTTTGCCCAAGACATGTAACAGATGATCGCCGGCAATATGGCCCAAGGTATCATTGATATGCCGGAAATAATCCAGATCAATCAGCAGTAAACCCGCCATGGTCTGCTGTTGTTTGGCCTTTAACAGTACCTGTTTAAAGGTTTTATAGAAGGTACTGCGATTATACAGGCCAGTCAGTTCATCACGTTTAATTACTTCTTTTAACCGCGTTTCTGCAATTTTTTGCTGACTGATATTGCGTGATACACAGAGGATATTTTGGGTAATATTCTGCTGATCCAGAATCGGGGTCAGCAGATGATCCCAATATTGGCTCGGTTGATCTTTGATCTGGATTTTGCTGGAGAAACGGCTGTTTAAGCCTTGGGCTGCCTGTTTCAGAGCACGTTGCCCGGATTTTCGGGCTTCAGGGGTTAAGCGATTTAACCAGCACAATGAACGGTCTTGATTTTGTCCTGCGGTCTCACTTACTTGTGCCAGACAGCCAGACTGGTTGCTATGTCGAATCTCGCCTTCAGGGCTGATAATGTTAATGCAGTCTGCGCTGGCATCCAGCATGTTTTCCTGGGTTGAAACAATCTGAGAAAGTTGCTGCTGGATTTCAAAATAATCATGCACATCGGTCAGGGAAACGGCCCATTGCAGCAAATGTTCAGGTTCATGATGAAATTTTACGGCTAGGGTACACATGCGATAATGGCTATCACTGCGTTTAATCCGGCACTGGGTTTCAAAATTCTGATGCTGATCCAGCGCAGCATGCCACTGCGCTAAAAATAGCTGCAAGTCCTCGGCATGGATAAAACTCTGCCATTGTGGATGACCCTGTTCATTCAGGTTCACGCCAAGATAATCAGTCAAGGCATCGTTAAAATATTGCAGATGTTTTTTGTTGCTGACCCACAAGGGTTGCGGTAAGGCATCGATCAGATTTTTTAATAAAACCGATTCAGACAAGTGAACGTGGGGTGCAATCAGTGATGATGACGTCAGTGGCTTAGACCGACTCACAGCTCCATGTTCAAATTTATCATGCTTCATGCATTCACCACTACAACCCCAAAGTGCCCAAGGGGCGAGATAAGTTTCTTTTAATTAGAATAAACAATATGAAAATTACACTGTAATTAATTCACAATTAATCATGTTCAAATTATTCGCTTTTATAGAGATTAATTCATTCAGAATTAAAAAAATAGAGGATATCTCCATAAATTAATTTTTTATGCTTGATGTTTGCATTCTTGGAATCAAAACTGCTGGTGTTAGAATGAGATCAGAATTTAGTTTGAGCCAATAATAACATGTCAGATAGTCATATCCCGCTTCCAGAACGCTTACGGCCACGCGACCTTACACAGATTATCGGGCAGGAACATTTGCTGAGTGAGCAGGCGCCCTTACGCCAGATGATTGATCAGGGGCATCTACCTTCGATCATTTTCTGGGGACCTCCCGGAGTCGGAAAAACCACCATTGCCTTACTGCTGGCTCAAGCGGTAGACCGACCTTTTATCAGCCTGTCTGCACTGAATACCGGCGTGAAAGAGCTGCGTGAAATCATTGCAGAAGGTGGCGATTTGCTGACGCCAGTGGTGTTTATTGACGAAATTCATCGCTTTAATAAATCCCAGCAGGATGCTTTATTAAATGCGGTCGAGAAAGGGAAAATTACCTTAATTGGTGCTACCACGGAAAACCCGTCTTTTGAAGTGAATAGTGCCTTATTGTCACGTTGTCAGGTATATAGCCTGAATGCATTGAATGCTGAATCGATTCAGACTCTGCTGACGCAAGCCTTGCAAAATGACTCTTTCTTGCAGGAAAGACATATCCTGATTGAAGAATTTGATGCCCTGATCCAGTTCGCAGCAGGAGATGCCCGCAAGGCACTGAATTTACTGGATCTGATTGCCAGTACCTTTGAAGCGGATATGGAAAATATCATCACCAATGCGGTGGTGGTCAAAGTCGCACAGCAGAATATTGCCCGTTATGACAAGTCCGGTGAACAGCACTATGATCTGGTCTCGGCCTTTATTAAATCAATTCGTGGCAGTGATCCGGATGCAGCCTTGTACTGGATGGCTCGCATGCTCAAAGGCGGCGAAGATCCGGTGTTTATTGCACGGCGTATGCTGATTGCCGCATCTGAAGATATCGGTAATTCCAACCCAAATGCCTTGTTGCTGGCCGGTGAATGTTTCCGTTCGGTACAAGCTGTAGGCATGCCGGAATGCAGGATTATTTTGGGGCAATGTGCAGTTTATCTCGCGACCAGTGCCAAAAGTAACAGTACTTATCTGGCGATTAACAAGGCGATGGAACTCGCAGATAAAACTTCAAATTTGCCAGTGCCTTTGCATTTAAGAAATGCGCCAACCAAGCTGATGAAAGAGCAGGGCTATGGCGTGGATTATCTGTATCCGCATAATTATCCTGAGCATTTTGTGCTACAGGAATATATGCCGCCAGAACTGAAGGATACCAAACTGTATGAATCAGCACGTAATAAACGTGAAGTTGAAGGGGAGCGTTTACAGCAACGCCGTTGGCAACAGCAACAACAGCAGCAATAAAGCTGGGTATCCCAACTAATTGAACAGATTAAAAAAAAGCCCAATTCAAGGCGAATTGGGCTGAAAGTAGGATGTTTTTGAGGGAGATAACATCCTAGAGGGTAGAGGAGAAATTTGGTCGGAAAATATGGAGTAAAGTGCGTCAACTCACTGATTTGCCTGGTATGTGATAATATTAATGCATGTAGTTTTTGATGTAAAAACGATCATTTTAATAATAAAAATTTATTTTTCCGATTAAAAGCCGGAAATAAAAAACCGAGCTAAAAAGCTCGGTTTTTTCGAATCTGCGCATTTACAGATTAGATGTTGTCTAGATTGATACCTAAACGGCCAGCTACTTCTTCATAGGCTTCAACTACGCCGCCTAAACCTTGACGGAAACGGTCTTTATCTAGTTTTTTCTTGGTGTCTTTGTCCCATAGACGGCAACCGTCTGGAGAGAATTCATCACCAAGTACGATACGGTCGTGGAACACGCCGAATTCAAGCTTAAAATCAACCAGAATCATATTCCCTGCGTCAAACAATGCTTTAAGCACGTCGTTCACTTGGTAAGTCAATTCTTTCATTTTCGCCAATTGTTCAGCAGTTGCCCAACCTAAAGCAATGGCTTGTGACTCATTGACCATTGGATCACCAAGCGCATCATCTTTAAAGAACAATTCAAATGTTGGAGGAGTCAGTTCCTTGCCTTCTTCCACACCCAGGCGGCGGCATAAAGAACCTGCTGCATAGTTACGGATCACACATTCAACCGGGATCATATCCAGTTTTTTTACCAGCACTTCATTTGGAGTCAATAGCTTTTCAAAGTGGGTCTCAATTCCCGCTTCTGCCAGTTTTTCCATAATGAAGGCGTTAAAACGGTTGTTCACCTTGCCTTTACGATCTAGTTGCTCAATTTTTTCGCCATTGAATGCTGAGGCATCATCGCGAAAGACTAAAATCAGATGGTCTGAACTGTCTGTGGTGTAGACAGATTTCGCTTTACCAGTATAGAGCAAGGTTTGTTTTAACATGAGGGAACCTTTTACAAAAAAAATGCCTAGAAATGTCTAGGCTGGCCAATTTTGGTAAATCTGGTTGAGCAGTTCTGCAGCTTTTTCACGGTCGGCAAAACTGTTATCGGCATTGAACACAGCGAGGTTATTACTTGAACCGACAGAAGATAATCTTAATACATAGATCTGCTGATCAACCTTAATCGTGACTTCATAACGATTTTTGCTCTGCGCAACGATGCTATGATTCAGACTGCTGAGGGTGGCAAGTGTATATTGCCAAATTGTAGCAGAATTTCCCTCAATTTTAAGCAGCGGATTAAGATTTCCGTCAGTGACCAACTGTGGTCGACCCACCGTATTGGTTTCGGTTAGATCAGCTGTATTTGAGTTTTCAGTCTGGGCTTGTGGGCGTGGCAAGGCAAAACGGTTGCCACGCTGGTTTTCAAGCTTCGGTGCATGTTCAATTGCAAGCGGATCAACTGTTGGAGCAGGATACAATGGCGTTGCAGGACGAACCATGGTGCCTTCAGGATATTGTAAAGCTTCCAGGGTAGTAGTCTCTTTATAGTCTAAAGTGCCGTTATTAAAGGCCATTGAACTACAACCTGCCAAACTGAATACTGAAAGTGTAAGGCTAAGTCCTAAACGTAATTGCATAATCTTGTGCTCTTTTATTTAATAACGCCCGCTTCGACCAGTGCTTCATGAAGCGGAGCGCGATATTGTTCTGCAAGTGGTGTTAATGGAAGGCGAATACCCGTACCAATTAAGCCCATGTCATGGAGTGCCCATTTCACAGGAATTGGGTTCGATTCGCAAAATAAAATATTGTGTAAATTTGCAACCTGAGCATTTAACTGTTCAGCTGTGGCTGCATCACCGGCAATGGCAGCGGCACACACTTCGCTCATGGCTTTCGGAGCCACGTTCGCTGTCACCGAGATATTGCCTTTGGCGCCATGACCTATCAGCTGATACGCAGTGGCATCATCACCTGAATAAACAGTCATGTCTTTGCCTACAAGGCCTTGCAGCAGTTCAGCACCGCGCGGTACATCGCCAGTCGCATCTTTAATACCGATAATTTGTGGAATATCTGCTAGGCGAATCACGGTTTCATTGGCCATATCCACACCGGTACGGCCTGGAACATTATAAAGAATCTGAGGAAGATCAACGGCTTCAGCAATAGCTTTATAATGCTGGTATAAGCCTTCTTGAGTCGGTTTGTTATAATACGGCGTTACCAGTAAAGCGGCATCTGCCCCCAGCTCTTTGGCTTCGCGGGTCAGTTCGATCGCTTCACGGGTCGAGTTCGCACCTGTGCCGGCAATAATAGGAATACGTTTGTTGGCCACACGAATGATTTCTTTGATCACCTGGGTGTGTTCACTCATGCTGAGAGTAGAGGCTTCGCCTGTCGTTCCAACGGCGACAATACTGTTGGTGCCCTCTGCAATATGCCATTCAACCAGCTTCTCGAGACCCTTCCAATCTACGCTGCCATCTTCAAACATAGGGGTGACGATTGCGACTATGGAACCTTGAATGGTCTGTGCTTGCTGAGTCATTTTAAAAAACTATCCTATTTGTCCATCCGAAAGGAATGAGAAAACATAAATTGGGATGGATTTGTATTTTGATTTATAGCAAATTCAATAGATTTGCATTGAATTGAATATTGCTTATGCAAATTATGACTGATCAAACGCATAAGAACAATATGCTTTAGTAAAAGCTACTGAATTCTTTATACAAAGCCTTTTGGAAACAATCAAGTAATAAATAAGATGATTTATAAAGCAAAATCCTGAGACCAAAGTTATGTCTTCAGTCTAGACAAAGGAGGATATTGCTCCAAATGAACCCGATAATGATAAGGCTTGTGCAAAAAGATCAGCTGAAAACTGCCATTTTTATGCCTTTTGATTTTGGATTAATAGTTATATTGGATAAATTGAGATCTCGTACATCTTGATCGCACTCTTGTACCCAGACAAATAAAGACAAAAACTATTAAGACTAATCTTTTTTAAATATCAATAAATTGAGAATTTTTTTTCTTATCGGTTAATTTTTTAACTTGATGTATAAGCCTTAAAGTCTAAGTCTTGAACTTTATGCTGTTCTGATTAAGTGTTTTTGCGACTTTATCACTCTGCATCTTCAATTCATTTACATCAGCCCCTTTTGGAATATCCAAGCAAAACGTTCAACTTATTGATAGTTATTTCTGCAATCAGGCTCATAGATGATGGCTGTCTTTTGTAACGCTGATTGAACAAGGATAATCCAATGGAAAAATCAGACAATAAGCATGCTATCGTCACGGTCGCGATCTGTTTTCTGATTGCGGTGATTGAAGGCTTAGATATTCAGGCAGCCGGAATTGCTGCTGCAGGTATTCGTGAGCATTTTGGTCTCGATAGTTCCCAGTTGGGTGTGTTTTTTAGTGCAGGGATTTTGGGTTTATTACCGGGTGCACTGGTTGGTGGTCGATTTGCTGACCGCATTGGCCGTAAGAAAGTCTTGATCTGGTCGACAGCAATATTTGCTGTATTTACCTTATGTACGGTTTGGATCAATAGCTTTAACAGCTTGCTGGCAGTGCGTTTCCTGGCTGGAGCAGGTCTGGGCGGCGCGATGCCGATTCTGATCACACTCGCATCAGAAGCTGTCTCTCCACAAAATCGTGGCCGTGCAGTCGGCTTGATGTACTGCGGTATGCCAGTCGGTGCAGCGATTTTATCTTTGGTTGCTGCGACTGAATTTGGTGCCAACTGGAAAAATGTTTTTTATCTCGGTGGCTTGTTACCGATTTTTGCCATTCCGCTGATGATGCTATTTTTGCCTGAGTCGAAGGAATATCTGAAAGCACAGAACAAAACGGCTGCAGAACTTGCCGTTGCACCGCAGGGTTCATTCAAGGACCTGTTTAATTCGGACAACCTGTTACGTACGTTGTGTATCTGGGTGAGCTACTTCTTTACCTTGATGGTGGTTTACATCATGTTGAGCTGGTTGCCATCATTGTTTATGGAACTCGGCTTCACACGTAAAGATGGTTCAACCGCACAGTTCTACTTCATGGTTACAGCGACCCTGGGTACTATTATTCTGGGTATGCTGACCGACCGCTGGAAGAAAGCCTATGTGATCCTGTTGATGTATGGGGGTATTCTGGCAGGTCTACTGGCATTAAATGGTGCAAGCTCGCTGAACCAGATGTATATGGCAGCCGCATTGGCTGGTGCTTTCGTGATTGGCTGTCAGGGCGTACTGTATGCCTTTGGCAGTATCGTTTATCCGACAGAAGTGCGTGGTACTGGTGTCGGTGTGGCATCTGCAGTTGGCCGTATCGGTGCCATGCTGGGTCCAGTCATTGCCGGTCAGTTATTGACGGCAGATTTCGGTGCTGCGGGGGTCATTACTGCTGCGATCCCATGTATCATCATCTCTGCATTATGTATGCTGTTCCTGGTGAACCGCACTAAAGTGTAATGTTCCAAGATTTAAAAAAGCCTGCTTTTGCAGGCTTTTTTATTTTCAGAATTTAAGAATTAAATACGCTGTTTTATTATTAGAAAGACTCATCACTTTATCTTAAAACTTATTTTTTTGCAGAGATCTAGCTTGATACAAGTGCGGAACTCATCCTTTTTTGTCAAAAATAATGAATCGATTGATCTGCTCATATGCGCATGCTGAGAATACACAGTCATACCATTTTTAGCAGCAGGGCTAAAAATCCTCGAGTATTTTGCGCTATGCTTGGGCATAAATCGAAATTTCAATGGATGAAAACAGATGCAGAATAATGTCGCTTTACTGGTCGTAGACGTACAAAGAGGATTTACTCCCGGAGGCAATCTGGCTGTAGCCAATGCTGACCAGATTATTCCAAATATCAATTTATTGGGACAGCATTTTAAGCATATTATCCTGACTCAGGACTGGCATCCGGATAACCATATTTCTTTTGCAGACAACCATCCCCGCAAAGCAGCCTATGACAGTATTCAGCTGGATTATGGCAGTCAGGTTTTATGGCCAAAGCATTGTGTGCAAGGGACACTCGATGCCGAACTGCATCCGGATTTAAATTTACCACAAGCACAACTCATCATTCGCAAGGGTTTTCATTCCCAGATCGACAGTTATTCGGCCTTTATGGAAGCTGACCAGAAAACCACGACGGGTCTTGCTGGCTATCTGCGTGAACGTGGGATTGATACCGTATTTGTGGTCGGGATTGCTACGGACTTTTGTGTGGCCTGGACTGCAATCGATGCCTGCAAACTGGGCTTTAAGACCTATGTGATTGCCGATGCCACCAAGGGCATTGACCTGAATGGTTCCTTGCAACATGCCTGGCAGGATATGCTGTCGCATGGCGTAAAACGTATCTATGTGAAAGATATTGTTCAAGCAGCTTAAAGCTGAATAGGGATAGAACTTAAATATTCCTTTGATCTTATTTATATTTAAATATAAAAATTCAGGCGTCAACGGGTGCCTGTTTTATCTTACTTTTTCTCCCTTAATGTCATCTGGATGAAACCCATGTCAGCCTTGCTCCAGTTTAGCCAATTTGTCCAAAAAACCTTTGCTTTATGGGTCGTACTTTTTTCCGGCATTGCCTTGATGGTCCCTGAAGTTTTTGTCTGGTTACGGGCTTATATTCCGTGGATGTTGGGCATCATTATGTTTGGCATGGGCATGACCATGACCGTGGGAGATTTTAAAAGTGTCCTGCAAAGTCCGAAAGCAGTAGCGATTGGCGTGGTCGCCCAGTTTGTGGTGATGCCTGGCTTAGCTTATCTGTTGTGCAAATTGTTTCAACTACCGCCAGAGATTGCGATCGGGGTGATATTGGTAGGTTGCTGTCCGGGCGGAACTGCATCCAATGTGATTACCTATATGGCCAAGGGCAATACCGCCTTGTCTGTTGCTTGTACTTCAGTTTCGACTTTACTGGCGCCCATTTTAACTCCGGCCATTTTCTATGTATTGGCCAGTCAGTGGATTGAGATCAATGCTTGGTCGATGCTGGTGTCGATCTTACAGGTGGTATTATTCCCGATTATTCTGGGCTTAATCGTACGGGCGCTACTCAAGCAAAAAGTCACGGCCTATATTCAGGTAATGCCCTTGATTTCTGTGATTGCAATTGTGGCAATTGTCGCGGCGATTATTGCCGGCAGCAAAGCCCAGATTCTGGAGTCCGGTTTAATGATTTTAGGGATCGTGGCCTTACACAATGGTATGGGCTATTTACTGGGTTATTGGGCCAGTCGCATATTTCACTTGGCAGAAATAGACTGTCGTGCAGTATCTATTGAAGTCGGGATGCAGAATTCTGGTCTGGGTGTGGCCTTGGCGGCGACCCATTTTGCAGCATCTCCAATGACGGCTTTGCCAAGCGCCATTTTCAGTCTGTGGCATAATATTTCAGGGCCAGCTTTAGCCACTTATTGGGCTGCCAGACAAACTGAAAAAACGGATACCTAATTGCAGTTTGATGATGGCACAAAAAAGCTGGGAACCAGATTTTTTGTAATGTGAAAAAGTTAGAATATTAATTTATATGGATTTATCGAGCTTTGTAACATAAGTGTCATGAAGTCTGCCTAAGATCGCCCCTCAATGATGTGAAACAACAGACTGTAATCAGCAGCATTGAGAGGGCATGGAACAATTTCAGCATTCGTCAGCGACCTATTTTAATCGGGAACTTTCCTTATTTGAATTTCAGCGTCGTGTCTTGGCACAAGCACTCGATCCGAATTTACCGATTTTAGAGCGCTTAAACTTCCTGATTATTTTTTCCCGTAACCTGGATGAGTTCTTTGAAATCAGGATTGCCGGGCTGATGAAACAGCAAGACCTGAATGCGACTACCCGGACGCCTGATGCTGTACCTACCGAGCTGATTCTACAAGAACTGTCCCAGTCCATTCATGCCACAGTTAACAAACAGTATGAGGTTCTGAATCATGCAATTTTGCCTGAACTTCAGGCGCAGGGTATTCAGTTTCTTCAATATCAGGATCTTCTGGAAAAACACAAGGCATGGATTGCAGCCTTTTTTGCCAAAGAAGTGCAACCGGTACTGACCCCGATCAGTCTGGATCCTTCACATCCTTTTCCACGTTTGGTGAATAAAAGTCTGAACTTTATTATCAGCTTGGAAGGTAAAGATGCCTTTGGCCGTGAAATCGAGATGGCAATTGTGCCGGCACCCCGTTCTTTACCGTGCCTGATTAAAATTCCGGAAGACGTTGCCGGAAATAATACCACCCAGATTTTTCTGACTGCGATCATCCAGCAGCATATCAGTGATTTGTTCCCGGGCATGAAAGCGACCGGATGTTATGCCTTTCGGGTCACCCGCAATGCCGATCTGGTACTGTCGGAAGATGTTGATGATCTGGCAGTGGCCTTAAAAGACGAACTGTGTTCGCGCCGCTTTGGTCGTGCGGTACGTCTGGAAATTGAAAATGACTCTCCACAGAACATCATCGACTATTTGCTAGATGAATTTGATCTGACGGAACAGGAACTGTACCGGATTGATGGACCGATCAATTTGTCCCGCCTGAGTACCAGCTTTGAGCGTCCAGAATTAAAGTATCCGCATTTTAGTCCGGTCATTCCGAAAATTTTCCGCAAACAGAAAAGTATTTTTGAAATTTTGAAGGCGCAGGATGTACTGCTGCATCATCCTTTTGATTCATTTCAGCCTGTGATTACTTTACTGCGCGAAGCGGCTAAGGATCCGGCGGTGCTGGCGATCAAGCAGACGCTGTACCGTAGTGGTCCGGACTCGGAAATTGTTCAGGTGCTGGCAGAAGCCGCACGGAATGGCAAGGAAGTCACGGCCGTAATTGAACTGCGGGCGCGTTTCGATGAAGAATCTAATATTATGGTGGCCAATATCCTGCAAGAAGCCGGCGCGGTCGTGGTCTATGGCATCGTGGGGTATAAAACCCATGCCAAAATGATTCTGATCGTCCGGCGTGAAAATCAGGAATTACTGCGTTATGCGCATCTGGGTACCGGAAACTATCATGCCGGTAATGCCCGCATGTACACCGATTATGGCCTGATGACCACACAGCCGGATATCTGTGAAGATGTGCACCGCATGTTCCAGGAACTGACCGGTATGGGGAAAATGGCCAAACTAAAAGCCTTGCTGCATGCGCCGTTTACCCTGCATAGCGAACTGCTAAAACTGATTGACCAGGAAAAGGCATTTGCCTTGGCCGGCAAAGCCGCCCATATCATCATCAAAGTGAATGCACTTACCGAACCGCAATTAATTGCTGCCTTATATCAGGCTTCGCAGGCCGGGGTGAAAATTGACCTCATTGTACGTTCAATCTGCTGCCTGATTCCACAAGTCACCGGTATGTCGGAAAACATTCGGGTACGTTCAATCGTAGGACGTTTCCTGGAACATACCCGGGTCTATTATTTTGAGCATGGCGGTGCCAAGAAACTGTATTGTGCCAGTGCTGACTGGATGGGGCGCAACCTGTTTTCCAGGGTCGAAACCTGTTTCCCGGTGCTGGATCCAGCGCTGAAAAAACGGATTTATAAAGATGGCCTGATCAGCTATTTAAAAGATTGTCAAAATGCATGGGAGTTAGATGCCGATGGTCAGTGGCATAAAGTCCCCTGTCAGGATCCGGCCCAGCCTTATAATGCCCAGCAATATCTGCTGGAACAAAAACAGTTAAAAATTTAAAGGGTAGTCCAAGATACGCTGGCGTATTTGTTTTATATCCATAAAAAAGCCGGATGTTAGATCCGGCTTTTTTAATTGAAACATTCAGGGATATTTATGAGGCTTTGGACTGTTTAGATTTTAGAATTTCGGTTCTAAAAGTCTGTGCCAGCTCGGCGCTTTCAGCATCCATTCCATTCACCACAAAAGCATGACGGGTCAGGACATTGGTTGGATTCGGCATGCTCACCAACTGGAAGTGATCACTCACATCTTTCAGCAAGGTGTTCGGTACATGTAAGGCACTTTCTTTCGCGACCAGATGTTGAGTCAGACGCTCAGCGGCCTGTACCGAGCTAAGCTGCATCTCCTCGACTTTAGAGGCAATCGCGCTGCGGGTTTGTAGCACAAAACGTTTTTCTTCACGATAGCGTTTATACAGCACTTCCGAAAGCAGCTGGAACACGGCATTGATCATAGTCAGGCAAGCCAAGGCATTCGGTTTGTCTGCCGCGATACTGATGGTGGCACCTTTTTCATCAAATTTATGTACGGTACAAATATCAGAACTGTTCAACTTATAGCGTTGCACACAGAGTTCAGTGGCTTTATTCAGGAAAATCTGACAGAGATTGAAATAAGGCACCGAAACGGTTTTATTCACGCTATCCAGTAATTGTTTTGGATCATAGAACTGGATGTTTAAGCTCAGGCTATCGCTCTCCAGTACTGCCGGTTTATGTTCTTTTTCTTTGGCTTTGTTTTTCACTGCCTGTTGGGCTTGGGCAATCGCCAGTGCTGCATTATGCTTTTCTTGTTCCAATGCCTGGGTCAGGGTCTGAATCTCGAATTTCAACCGTGATTCATTATTGATGCGCGCCAGATATTCGGTGCGGCTTGGACGTGCCACGGCACGATAAGCGACCCAGAGCAGAGCATGAATGATGAACGAGAACAGAATCGCCAGCCATTGTGTCCGCAAAATTTCACCAATACTTGGCTCAATCAAGGTGATTTCAATCACACCGACTTTTTTCTCGTTTTGCAGCGCATCACGGACAAAAACTTCACCCTCGCGAGTTTTGGTCAGTCCGCCAGTGGCTAAAACCTGAGCTTTCGCATCCAGAATCCGGATCGAAGCTACACTTGGATTGGTGGCATAACGATTTGCCAGCAAAGCCAGAGAAACGCGGTTGGGCGGTTCAAGCTCAGACAGGCTGTCTGTCACCAGTTGACTGGTGATCAGCTGTCCCTGATTGGCACGATTTTCATTCAGTTGGTGAGTGGTTGCCAATACCAGTAAAAAGGTATGCAGAGCAAAACTTACAATCAATAGGCTAGCAAATAGCCCTTGTCTAGGCGCATTCAACGTAAACTTCCAAGGCAATTCTGTTCAATTTCGATTATGATTCTAACAATAGTTGTAGCTCAGACCCGAGTCAATTCATGCGAGAAATCATTCTTATATCATTCTTAGGACCTGACCAGCCTAATCAATTTACACGATTAATGCAGGTTTTGTCCGCTCATTCCCTACAGATTTTAGATGTAGGGCAAGCGGTTATTCATAATCAGCTAACCTTAGGTATTGTTGTTGCCTCTGAAGACCAGACTGCAACCGCATTAGCCATGAAGGAGATCCTGATTCTAGCACATGATATCGGGTTAACCGTGCGCTTTAAACCGATCTCTGCAACTGAATATGAGCAGTGGGTCAAAGAGGGTGGACGCACACGTTATATCGTAACGGCATTGGCCCCTGAATTAAATGCCTCTCATCTGCAAGCCGTGACCCAGATTGTCTCGGGCCAGGGTTTTAATATTGAAACCGTGACCCGTCTGTCTGGTCGCCCCGTTTTAGATGGTCAGAGTGCCGGTCCAAAACGTGCCTGTGTCCAGTTTGGCCTCAGTGGACAAATGCTGGATGCAGCTGCCATGCGTGCGGCCTGTCTCAGCCTGTCGAATGAACTGAATGTCGATGTCGCGGTTCAGGAAGACAATGCCTATCGCCGTAACCGCCGTCTGGTCTGCTTTGATATGGACTCGACCCTGATCGAGCAGGAAGTGATTGACGAATTGGCAATTGAAGCCGGTGTTGGTGAGCAGGTTGCAGAAATTACCGAACGTGCCATGCAAGGCGAGCTAGACTTCCAGCAAAGCTTCCGTGCCCGTGTTGCCTTGTTAAAAGGTATGGACGCATCGGTACTGCCGAAAATTGCCGAGCGCCTGACCATTACTGAAGGGGCTGAACGCCTGATTTCGACTTTGAAAGCATTGGGTTACCGTACTGCAATTCTTTCTGGAGGTTTTCAGTATTTTGCGGAATATCTGCAAACTAAACTGGATATTGATGAAGTACATGCCAATGCGCTTGATGTGCAGGATGGTGTGGTTACCGGTGAAGTCAAAGGCCATATTGTCGATGGCGCGCGTAAAGCCTTCTTGCTCGGTGAAATCGCCCAGGAGATGGGAATTTCCCTGGAACAAACCATTGCAGTCGGTGATGGCGCCAATGACTTGCCTATGTTATCCATTGCAGGACTGGGGGTGGCTTTCCGTGCCAAACCTCTGGTACGCCAAAATGCCAATCAGGCGATTTCTAGCGTCGGTCTGGACGGTGTGCTGTATCTGCTCGGCGTACATGATAAAGACCTGAACCGTGCATAAGTACAGGCTTTGCTTGATTTTAAACGCGACCTTTGGGTCGCGTTTTTTTATCAAATGGAGCGTAAAACTCTGTTCTTCAGGTCAGAGATATAAGCGACACGACATGAAATGTCGTTTATTTTTTAAGAATCAATAATTTTAATTCAACATGAGCTAATATAAGCCCATGAAAACACTTAAATTACGCATAAAAGACAAACATTGCAAGGTGCTAGACCAATTAGCATCTGAGGTGAACTTTGTTTGGAATTATGTCAATGATTTAAGTTTCAAACACCTAAAAAGAACAGGTGATTTTTTCTCAGCATTCGATATGGCTAAATACACAAAAGGGACTTCAAAATTGTGTGGTCTGCATAGCCAAACGGTGGATGCAATTAGGGAAGAATATGCTGCTAAAAGAAAACAGTTTAGAAAAGCAAAATTAAAATGGCGTGTAAGTAACAAGAAGTCAGCAAGAAGATCGCTTGGTTGGATACCATTCAAAAAATCAGGACTGAAATATGCTGAGGGATGGGTTGAGTATGGAAAAACCAAATTTGGCTTATGGGATAGCTACGGTTTAAACAAATATGCCGTTAGAACAGGCTCATTTGTTGAGGACAGTCGTGGGCGTTGGTATGTGTGCCTGGTCGTGGATTCACCTAAGTTAGATAAACCAACTGCAACTAAAGCTATTGGCATTGATCTAGGCTTAAAAGATATAGCCACCTGTTCTGATGGTACTGTGATTTCAAATCCAAAGTTCTATCGAAAATATGAACAAAAACTAGGTACTGCTCAACGAGCGAAGAATAAAAAGCGTGTTCGTGCATTACACGCCAAGATTGCAAATTGTCGTAAAGATCATTTGCACAAAGCAAGCACCATGCTTGTAAAAGAAAATGCACTGATTATTGTTGGCAACCTGAGTGCTAAAAAACTTGTGAAAACTAAAATGGCTAAATCGGTTTTAGATACAGGATTTTCAGCACTCAAAACAATGCTCAAGTATAAATGCGAGAACGCAAGTGTATTGTTTGAGGAAGTCAACGAAAGTTTCACAACCCAAATCTGCTCGTGCTGTGGTGAGATCACCGCAAGCAGTCCGAAAGGTAGAGCAGATTTGCGAATAAGAGTATGGGAATGTGAAAACTGCTCAAGTGTCCTGGATAGGGATTTGAACAGTGCTAAGAACATACTTGCGCTTGGGCATAAGCGTCTAGCAGTAGGAATCACCCTCCTTTCAGGTGGGTGAGGATGTCAATGCTTATGATGTGAGTTATATAAGGAAGAGTTGAAATATGGCTACAAAAACATCGATCATCTTAAACGGAAAAATAATTTTTTCACTTAAAAAAACTACTGATAATTTTGTAATGACACGCCAACATTGGCGCAGTCATTGATCCACAAAAATGTGAAAAGCAAAAAATGTAATGACAATATAATATCGCGACAAAGTATGTCGTTAGGCTGGATGACAGGACTTTTTTTATGCAAAAAACTCAGCATAATGCAGGCATAGAGATACAAATCAACAGATTCCATTTTATTGATTTAACGAAATTCAATAGATAGAAGCGTTGCAATATCAAGCGGAAACTATCTATCTATCTGGATGGAGGGGGTTATATGGTAACAGCGAATTTAGCAACGATTGTGGGCTTCAGTTTAGTCGCTGTAGCTGTGCTTGCTGTGTTCTTCTCGCCTTATCGTCGCTGGTTAAGCTTTATGGCGGCCGGGATGCTGGTATGGGGCCTGATCGAGGTGATTCGTGTAGGAACTCAAACTTGGTTTGAGCTACCAATGACGTATAGTTATCTGAGTGCGTTAACTGCGGTCATGATGGTCGTGACTGGCCTGTTGTTGCGTGAAGATCGTCGTGCTGAGCGTGCTTTGGCAAAACGCCGTTGCATCGAACATACGCCAGTGTATGAAGACGACCAGCAGCAGCTTTCAAGCCGTTAATTCTACAAGTTGCAATGAAAAAAATGCACCCACGGGTGCATTTTTCAGTTTGGAAATATGATACAAACTGCATAATCCACCTAGCTCAGAACTATGCTAGGATATTTGTCAATTTTCGTACAATTAGAATAGGCATCCTCCATGAAACTGTCGTCCATTCCTGTGTTAAAACTTCCTCTTATTGATATGAGTACAGATCCGCTGGACTTACTGGTCGCAGGTTTAGCTTTACGTATGAAGCAGTTGGCACGTACCAGCCCAAAATTCATTGAACTGGTACATGGACGTCAATTCCGTATCCAGATTGGTACGGATGAAGGCATGGCACGTCAGATTATTGTGGATAACGGTCATATCGATACGGTTTCGGGTGATGCTGAAAAAGCTGATTTTGTGTTGCAGTTTGCCGACAGTGAGCAGGGCGTGAAGACCTTGGTCAAAGGTGACCCGACGGCATTTATGACCGGGATGCAAAGCGGCACGATTAAGATGGAAGGCGACTTTGGCCTGCTGGTCTGGTTTAACCAGGTGGCAAAAATGATTCCACCAAAACTGCCAAAGCCAGTCAAAGAAAAAGTGAAAATGGTACGTCAGTTTATTAAAGAGAAAACTGGTAAGTAGTCTAAAGACTTATTGAATAATCATTTTTCTATTGTAAAGTACCCCCTTTATTTTGAGGGGGTATTTTTTATGAAAAAATTAATTACAGCAAGTTTAATCGCTGCATCAGTAACGATGACAGGATGTGCCAGTATTATTTCAGGATCAACACAAACACTGACATTTAAATCAGTTCCTGAGCAAGCATCTATTTCTATTACAAATAAAGCTGGCGAAAAAGTACATACTGGAGTTACGCCTGCAACAGTGACTCTTAAGCGTGGTAATGGATTTTTTCAACCCGCTGCTTATGATGTAACTTTTAAAAAAGAAGGTTTTCAAACCAAAACAGTTCAAGTAACTGGTACTGTTAATGGTTGGTATGTGGCAAATATCATTTTTGGCGGTCTAATTGGTTTGCTTATCGTTGATCCTGCTACTGGAGCAATGTATACATTAAACCCTAGTGATATCAATGCTGTATTGGATGAAAATCAAACTGCATCACAAAAAGGTCAACAATCACTCACTGTAATGTTGGTTCAAGATATTCCTGAAAACCTTATGAGCCGTGCAAAATATATTACAACGCTCTAAGTTCAAAAATAAGAAGCCCTCAATTCGAGGGCTTTTTTACTGAATCATTCAACTTCTAAATTAAACGTCACCGGTCCATCATTGACCAGATGCACTTTCATGTCAGCGGCAAAAATACCGGTTTGCACATGTTCAAACTGGCTTTGGGCATATTTTACCAGCTGCTCATAAAGTGCTTTAGCCTCGGCAGGCGGCATAGCTGGGCCAAAGTCTGGACGTAAACCTTTTTGGGTTTGCGCCATCAGGGTAAATTGTGAAACCAGCAATAAACCACCGCCGGCCTGGGCAACGTTCCAGCCCATTTTGCCCTGTTCATCATCAAAGAAGCGGTATTTCAATATCTTATCAATCAGCTTTTTGCCTTTTTCCAGATTGTCATCTTTACCTAAACCTAGAAAAACCAGAATTCCTTTTTCAATTTCCCCGGTGGTTTCACCCTCGACCACAACTTTAGCTTCTAAAACTCTTTGTAATAAGGCACGCATTTTACATATGGACTGCTAACAATAGATGGAGGTGATTGTAGCAAGAATAAAATCTGGAGCAGTATGAGATGCTGTTTTTATGAACTTTAAATATCTGAAAATCAATTGCTTAATTTTTATAAATTCATTAAAGCGATTGAATTTATAAAAATAATCTGTTTTATCTATTTATTGTGTTGGCGTATCTTAGCCCATGCAGGAAAGGTAATAAATTGAGAGATTTAGCAATGTTTAAGCGTTCATTACTGGTTGCAATGCTTGCAACTGTCACAGCTGCACAAGCTGCTCCTTTAACGAAAGACAATGGCGCACCAGTCGGTGATAACCAGAACTCGATCACTGCGGGTCCAAATGGTTCTGTACTCCTTCAGGACGTTCAACTGGTACAAAAATTACAACGTTTTGGTCGTGAGCGTATTCCTGAGCGTGTCGTACATGCGCGTGGTACTGGGGCATATGGTGAATTCGTTGCAACCAAAGATCTATCTGATCTTACCCTCGCTTCATTGTTCAAAGCGGGGACTAAAACTCCAGTTTTCCTACGTTTCTCTACCGTAATTCATGGTAAAGGTTCACCAGAAACTCTACGTGACCCACACGGCTTTGCATTGAAATTCTACACTAAAGAAGGTAACTGGGACTTGGTCGGTAACCAGACACCGGTATTCTTCATCCGTGATGCAATCAAGTTCCCGGACTTCATTCATGCCATGAAGCCAAGCCCAGTGACAAATGTTCAAGATGCCAACCGTGTGTTTGACTTCCTGTCGAGCCAGCCATGGGCAACCAACATGCTGACTTATGTGTATGGCAAGCAAGGTGTTCCAACCAGCTACCGCGAACAGGACGGTTTCGGAGTACATGCCTACAAGCTGTATAACGACAAGGGCGAATACAAATACGTGAAATTCAACTTCCGCTCTAAACAAGGCGTGAAGGGCTTGAACGTGAAAGAAGCGGCTGAGCAGCAAGGTAAAGATTTCAACCACTTGACCAATGATCTGTATAACAACATCTATGCGGGTAATTTCCCGAAATGGGATCTGTATATTCAGGTGCTTGATCCTAAAGATCTAAACAGCTTTGATTTTGATCCGTTAGATCCAACCAAAATCTGGCCAACCGAGCTGGTTCCAGAAACCAAAGTGGGTACTTTGACCCTGAACCGTATGCCGAAGAATTTCTTCAACGAGACTGAACAGTCGGCATTTGCGCCAGGTAACCTGGTTCCAGGTATCGAGCCATCAGAAGACCGTCTGCTACAAGGCCGTATCTTTTCTTATTCGGATACCCAAATGTACCGTTTAGGCGCGAATCACCAGCAAATTCCGGTGAACCGTCCCGTAGTGAATGTGAACAACAATAATCAGGATGGCTACATGAATATCTCTGAGCGTGACTCGGATGTGAACTATGAGCCAAGCCGTAAAGAGCCAAAAGCTGCAACTGAAAAAGCGCGTGCGGTACAAACACCATTATCTGGTCATGTACAGCAAATTGGCGTGAAAGAGCAGAACTTCAAGCAGGCAGGTGAGCTGTACCGTTCATACTCGGCTAAAGAAAAAGATGACCTGATCATGAACCTTGCTGCTGATTTAGGCGCAGTGAAAGATTCAGAAACCAAGCACATCATGTTGTCTTACTTCTATAAGACAGATGCGGACTACGGTACACGTATGACCAAGGCGGTAAACGGTAACCTGGCGACTGTTAAAGCCAAAGCTGCAAAATTAAAAGACTAATCCCGATTGGTCTTGAGGAACTGGTGACTAGGGCATAGCGCATCACCTCCAAAAAGTCCTGTAATACTCCAAACCTTTCCTGCACCCTAGGGGGAGTTTTACAGGCACTCCGTTTTTTATCTCATCTCAGGATAATTCAGTCTTTCAAGACTTAAATTCCCCTTCGATTTCTGCTGGAGTTCATCATGAAAGTTATGTCATCTATGTTTTTAGCCAGTATTCTCACGATAGGTTCCGCATTCGCAAACGTGACTGTCGCGAAGGAGATCTCCCCCGCTAAAAGCGTGGACAATATTCAGATGAACTCACAACAGGAACTGGTCGACCTGTTCTTTGCTGCCGCCAAAATTGGCAATAGCGAAGTTATCAACGAATTTTTAAAACATGGCTTTCCGGTCGATGTACGCAATAAAGACGGTTATACGCCACTGATGATGGCAACGTATTATGGCCATCAAGCGATAGTCAGCAGTTTGCTTAAACATGGTGCCGACCGCTGTGCTCGAGACGATCGAGGCAATACGGCCTTGATGGGGGCTTTATTCAAGATGGAATTTGCGATTGCCAAGCAGTTGCGTCAGGTGGACTGTGATGTCCAGGCGCAAAAAACCGGACAAAAGACCACAGCCGAATTTGCCAAGGTCATTGGCCAGGAAAAACAGCTACAGAAACTGATTCAGGAACAGGAAAAAGCTCAGACCAACACCCAGAAATAAACCGGGTTATGCTTCTGATACTTTTGTCGCAAATACAGCCAGCTGTACGTAAATCCTGCATTATTGCATGACTTTTTATGCTTTAATGCAGAGATAAGCACAGCGATATTCCCTTAGTTATGGCTCCAATTATCCATTCTCTGTTAGATACTGACTTGTACAAATTCACTATGTTACAAGTGGTCTTACACAAGTTTCCGCAAACGCATAGTGTCTACCATTTCCGTTGTCGTAATCTGGAAGATACAGTCTATCCACTGACGGATATTCTGGATGACCTGAATCATCAACTGGACCTGCTGTGTCAGCTAAAATTCAAAGAAGATGAACTGCAATATTTAAGAAGCTTACGTTTTATCAAAAGCGATTTTGTGGATTATCTGGAACTGTTCCAGCTCAAGCGCCGTTTCATCAAGGCCAGTATCGACAGTCAAGGCCGTCTGGATATTGTGGTGGAAGGCCCGATGGTTCAGGCGATGATGTTCGAGATCTTCGTACTGGCGATTGTCAATGAACTGTATTTCAGCCGCATTCGCACGCCTGAAGTGTTGGCTGAAGGCGAACACCGTTTAAAAGCCAAAATCGAGCTATTAAAACAGTATGATGCTGCGCAAAACCCCAATGATCCACCATTCTTGGTGTCAGATTTTGGTACGCGTCGCCGTTACAGTTTCGATTGGCAAAAGCATGTGGTCGAAGAATTTCACAAAGCCGCACCGCATGTGTTCCGTGGGACCAGTAATGTACTGTTAGCCAAAGAGCTGGGCATTACCCCGATTGGTACCATGGCGCATGAATTCCTGCAAGCTTTTCAGGCGCTGGACGTACGTTTACGTAATTTCCAGAAATCTGCACTGGAAAGCTGGGTACAGGAATATCGTGGTGACTTGGGTATTGCCTTGACCGATGTGGTGGGGATGGATGCATTCCTGCGCGACTTTGATCTGTACTTTGCCAAGCTGTTTGATGGCTTGCGTCATGATAGTGGCGACCCTTATGAATGGGGTGACAAGGCCTATGCGCATTATAAAAAGCTGAAAATAGACAGCAAAACCAAGATGCTGACTTTTAGTGATGGCCTGAATCTGGAAAAAGCCTGGAAATTGCATCAGTACTTTAAAGACCGTTTTCAGGTCAGTTTCGGCATTGGCACCAATCTGACCAATGATATGGGGCAAACCCCACTCAATATTGTGCTGAAACTGGTGGAATGTAACCGTCAGTCAGTAGCCAAAATCTCGGATAGTCCGGGCAAAACCATGACCGATAATGATACGTTCTTGGCCTATTTGCGTCAGGTTTTTGAGATCAATGAACCTGCTTAAGTCAGTTTGAACAATTCATAATCTTAAAGAACCGTGTCTATGCAGATGCGGTTTTTTTATGCAAGCTTATTTAACACCAGGGTTTAGCTAAAATCTTGCTAATCATCTGCAAAGAAAGCACATCAGTGTAAAAACTAGCTGTGCTAAGATCAACAGGATTTGACCAATAATAGCCATGATAACGATGACCGCTGCAGCTTTTAATTTTGGCCTGCTGATTGAGGCAGAAGATTTAGTTCCCTATTTGGGCCATGAAAAACTTCGTATTGTCGACCTGAGCCGTGCCTCTGTGTATGAGCAGCTGCATATTCCGCATGCCTTGCATTTAAAGCCTAAACTTCTGGTGCGTCAGGAAGAAACGGCGATGGGACTGTTACCGGATACCGAAGACTTGCAGGCTCTCATTGATTATCTGAATATTTCTCCTGAACATCATGTGGTGGCTTATGATGATGAGGGCGGGGCATGGGCAGGGCGTTTGCTCTGGAACCTGCATTGTTTGGGTTTTGAAAATACCAGCCTATTGAATGGCGGGATTCATGCCTGGCTTGGTGCCGGTTTGCCGACTTCTTCCAATCAGGAACAGTTTGCACCAGTGAAGAACGTGTTGCAGGTCAATCTTGAGCATCAGGCAAATTTTCAGATTGGCTATGATGAACTGCGCCAACAGGTTGAAAATCAACAGGTTCAAATTTGGGATTGCCGTACACAAGATGAATATACTGGCCTACGTTTAGCGGCTCGACGCGGCGGTCACATTCCGGGAGCACGTCATTTTGAATGGAGTACTGCCCTTAATCGTGAAAATCATTTAAAATTACAGCCTTTACCACGTACTCAGCAGCGTCTGGAACAACTGGGCTTTGATTTGAATCAACCCGTTGTGGTGTACTGCCAGTCCCATCACCGCTCAGGTTTGGCCTATATTCTGGGTCGTTTACTGGGCTGGAAAATTCGAGCCTATGATGGTGCGTGGAGTGAATGGGGCAACCGCCTCGATAGTCCAATCGCTACAGGGGAGCTGCCATCTTGAGCATCACATCACGTTTAAAACAACAGTTTTTTATTAAAGCTCAACGATTAGTACCGCAACATCGCTTGTCTCGGGTGGTGGGTAAAATTGCCGCCAGCGAAAACCCGATTATCAAAACTGCTGCAATTACTGCCTTTAAGGCGCAGTATGGCATTGATATGTCGATTGCTGAACAGGCCAATGCCCTGAAATTCAAGTCATTCAATGAATTTTTTACCCGCGCCCTAAAAGAAGGTATCCGTGCGGTTGATCCAGATGCTACGAGTATTGTTTCGCCTGCAGATGGTGCGATTTCCCAGCTGGGTAAAATTGAAAATGGCGATGTGTTTCAGGCTAAAGGCCAGAAATTTACTGTCGAAGCCCTGATTGCCGATCCGCAACTGGCTGAGCCATTCAAAAACGGTGAATTCGCGACCGTGTATTTGTCGCCACGTGATTATCATCGGGTGCATATGCCATTTGCCGGAACATTAACTGAAACGCTATATGTTCCAGGTGAGCTGTTCTCGGTAAACCAGGTGACCGCAGAAAACATTCCGGGCCTATTTGCACGCAATGAACGTATGGTCTGTCTGTTTGATACTGAAATCGGCCGTATGGCGGTGGTATTGGTCGGTGCGATGATTGTGGCGGGTATTGAAACCGTGGCAACCGGCAAAGTGAAGCCTTCAGGCCGGATCGAACTCAATCAGCATGACCTGTTCCTGGAAAAAGGGGCGGAGCTGGGGCGTTTCTACCTCGGTTCAACTGCAGTGATTTTATTTGAAGAAAATAAAATGCAGTGGGATGCCGCATTCAAGGCCAATTCTTTGGTGAATATGGGTGAAGCGCTGGGGCATACAGTTTAAAGATTTTAGCCTCCCTTTATTAAAGGGAGGTTGGAGGAATTAAATATTTTCTCGTTTAGAATAAATAAAAATCCCCCTCAGTCCCCCTTTTGAAAAAGGGGGATTTCCTCTCCTTATAGGACATGAGATACCGTCTTGGTAGT
>DDAT01000020.1:0-67016 GCA_002332985.1 Acinetobacter lwoffii
TGGCGTAGAAATGTTCCGTAAACTTCTTGACGAAGGTCGTGCGGGCGAGAACTGTGGTGTTCTTCTTCGCGGTACTAAGCGTGAAGACGTACAACGTGGTCAAGTATTGACTAAACCAGGTGCGATCAAGCCGCACACTAAATTCGATGCGGAAGTATACGTACTTTCTAAAGAAGAAGGTGGTCGTCACACTCCATTCCTTAACGGTTACCGTCCACAGTTCTACTTCCGTACTACGGACGTAACTGGTGCGATCGCGCTTAAAGAAGGCGTGGAAATGGTTATGCCTGGTGACAACGTTGAGATGTCAGTAGAGCTAATCCACCCAATCGCAATGGACCCAGGTCTACGTTTTGCGATCCGTGAAGGCGGTCGTACAGTTGGTGCTGGTGTAGTTGCTAAAGTAACTGCATAATCATAGAATAAGACAAACAGGTTGGAGTTTAGGCTCCAACTTGTTGTTTTGCAGGTCAGTAGTTCAATTGGTAGAGCGTCGGTCTCCAAAACCGAATGTTGGGGGTTCGAGTCCCTCCTGACCTGCCAAGTTTTTAAAAAGACGCTTGATGTCGGCAAAATTGGTCATATAATAAGTCGCGAAACCTACGACGAGTACAAAAATGTCGAATGAAAAATCACGCGACGCATTAGGCGAAGCGGCAATTCCTCAAAGAAATAATCCTGCAGTAGATGTAAGTTCTGGTTCTCCATTAGACATGGTTCTATGGGTTATCGCCTTGATTTTATTGGTTGGTGCAATGATGGTAAACCAATATTTACCAGCGTACTGGGCACCTGCGAATGATGTTTGGGTGCGCGTTGGGGTGATTTTGGCTTGTATCGTTGCAGCATTCGGTTTATTATACGCCACCCATCAAGGCAAAGGCTTTATTCGCCTGCTGAAAGATGCACGAATTGAGTTGCGTCGAGTGACCTGGCCTACCAAGCAAGAGACGATGTCCACATCTTGGCAAGTTCTTGTTGTAGTCGTAATTGCATCCATCTTATTGTGGTGTTTTGACTATATTTTAGGCTGGTTAATGAAGTTTATTATCGGGTAAGAGAGCTATGAAACGTTGGTACATTATTCATGCCTATTCAGGTTATGAAAAACAAGTGATGCGTTCGCTTAATGATCGAATCCAGCGTAGCGCTGTTGCCGATAGCTTTGGTGAAGTCCTTGTTCCTACCGAAGAAGTGGTAGAAATGAAGGATGGCAAGAAGCGTAAATCAGAGCGTAAGTTCTTTCCTGGCTATGTCCTAGTCGAAATGGAAATGAACGATGATACTTGGCACATTGTTAAAGAATGTCCAAAAGTTTTAGGTTTTATTGGTGGTACGGCTGAAAAACCGGCACCGATTACGCAAAAAGAAGCAGATGCGATTCTTGCGCGTGTACGCAATACTGGCGAAGCACCTCGTCCTAAGACGATGTTTGAACCAGGCGAAGAATTACTCGTGGTTGACGGGCCATTCACCGACTTTAAAGGTGTGGTGGAAGAAGTTCAGTACGAAAAGTCGCGTTTAACGCTGACCATTAATGTATTTAACCGACCAACTCAAGTTGAATTGGAATTTCGTCAAGTCGAAAAATCAGTCTAATTTGTATGGGTTGAAAACGCCTGACTTATTTATAAGTCAGGCATTGTTGTTGTAACGGTATCGTTACTTGAAATCATTGGGGAGCCTTCACCGGCGTTTGCACCCAGAGGTAATTTGAAATGGCTAAGAAGATTGACGGCTATATCAAGCTGCAAGTTCCAGCTGGTAAAGCGAATCCATCTCCACCGATTGGTCCTGCACTAGGTCAACGTGGTGTGAACATCATGGCATTCTGTAAAGAATTCAATGCTGCTACACAAAAAGTTGAAGCTGGTCTGCCAATTCCAGTCGTGATCACTGTGTACAACGACAAGTCGTTCACATTCATCATGAAAACTCCACCTGCTGCTGTTCTTCTTAAGAAAGCTGCTGGTATCCAGAAGGGTTCAGCTGTACCTAACAAAACTAAAGTTGGTAAGTTGACTCGTGCTCAAATCGAAGAAATCGCGACTACTAAAGAACCAGATTTGACTGGTGCTGATTTAGACGCACGTGTACGTACCATTGCTGGTTCTGCGCGTTCTATGGGCTTGGAAGTGGAGCTTTAAGACATGGCTAAATTAACTAAACGTCAAAAAGCGATTGTAGCTGCTGTAGAAGCGCACAAAGTTTACACGCTAGAAGAAGCTGTTGCAGTTTTAGAGAGCCTTCCAGCTCCTAAATTCAAAGAATCTCTAGATATCGCGGTAAACCTAGGTGTTGATCCTCGTAAATCTGACCAAGTTGTTCGTGGCGCGACTACACTTCCTGCAGGTACTGGTAAAACTGTACGTGTAGCTGTATTCGCTCAAGGCGCTGCTGCTGAAGCTGCTAAAGCTGAAGGCGCAGACGTTGTTGGTTTCGACGATCTTGCTGAAAGCATCCAAGCGGGTAACCTTGACTTTGACGTAGTAATTGCTGCTCCAGATGCAATGCGCGTTGTAGGTAAACTTGGTACGATCCTTGGTCCACGTGGCTTAATGCCAAACCCTAAAGTGGGTACTGTAACTCCTGACGTTGCTACTGCAGTTAAAAATGCAAAAGCTGGTCAAGCACGTTACCGCGTAGATAAAGCTGGTATTATCCATGCTGCGATCGGTCAAGTAGGTTTTGAAGCTGCTGCTGTTCGTCAAAACGTTGAAGCACTTGTTGCTGACTTGAAGCGTTTGAAACCTGCTACGTCTAAAGGCGTATACATTCAAAAGATCACTTTGAGCTCAACTATGGGTCCTGGTTTGATCGTTGATGTAGCAAACGTTTCTAAATAAGTCTCGACTTATTACAGAATTTTAAAGCCCTGAGTAAAATTTGAAGCACTGCTTCAAATTTTACGCAAGAAACGCTCCGTCGTATTTTGCAAACTTAGGCAAACTTTGAATTGATAAATGAAAATTTATCAGCGTCAAAGACCGCGGGCGAGGGGAGTTTTATGCTTCTCTCTTAATAGTCCAGCCTGCGTAGACGCGGTGGTGTGATTTGTTCATCCTCCGCGTGTGAGTCCAGTGATGGTCTTGCGAATTGGGAGTGTACTTCGCGTAAGTACATAAATCACCGTTAGGAGGTTTTACAATGGCTCTTCTTATCGAAGGCAAAAAACAGATCGTAGCTGAAGTTGCTGAAGTTGCTTCTACTGCATTTGCTGCTGTTGTTGCTGACTACCAAGGTTTGACTGTAGAGCAGTTAACTACTCTACGTGTTGAAGCGCGTAAACTTGGTGTTACTACACGTATCGTTCGTAACACTTTGGCTAAACGTGCTCTTCAAGATACTCAATTCAATATCTTGAACGACAACCTTGTTGGCCCAACAATCTTAGCTTTCTCGAATTCTGAAGACGACATGGGTGCTGCTGCACGTTTGTTCGAAGAATTCGCTAAAACTAATAAAGCATTTGAACTTAAAGCTGCTGCATTTGATGGCAAACTTTATCAAGGTGCAGAAGTTAGCGTAATCGCGAATCTTCCGAACCAAGAGAAAGCGCTTACTATGCTTGCAAACGTTCTTCAAGCTCCTATTTCGAAATTGGGCCGCTTACTTACAGCGCTTCAAGAGAAAAACGAGTCAGAAGCTGCTTAAGCTCAAACTTAAACACACATCATTCAATACCCATTTGGAGTTAATCTCATGGCTTTAACAAACGAAGAAATCCTAAACGCAGTTGCTGAAAAAACTGTTCTTGAACTTGTTGAACTTATCTCTGCTTTCGAAGAGAAATTCAATGTATCTGCTGCTGCTGTAGCTGTTGCTGCTGGTCCTGCTGCTGCTGCTGCTGAAGAACAAACTGAATTCAATGTTGAATTGACTTCTTTCGGCGCGAACAAAGTTGCTGTAATTAAAGCAGTTCGTGAAGCGACTGGCCTTGGCTTGAAAGAAGCTAAAGACATGGTTGAAGGCGCTCCTGCAGTTCTTAAAGAAGGCGTTTCTAAAGAAGAAGGCGAAGAGCTTAAGAAGAAACTTGAAGAAGCTGGTGCTACAGTTACTCTTAAGTAATTTCTTAAGGGAGCCGGTTTTTTTATAATCGGCTCCAAAAATTGGCTGATGGCTCTTGGGTCATCAGCCTTTTTGCGTTACAATAATCGGCTCGATTTTTGTTTGCATGATATAAAAATCATACAAATTGAAAATAAACATAATGAACAAACATTTACCAATATTTTTCATTAAAAAATATTGATAAGCGTTTTAATACCACTAAAAATTGCAGCATTTGTAAAGAGTGGTGGCCATATCGGCCAGCGTAATTCCTTCTGAGCCCGTTCTGCAGGCGGGCTTGGTTTACACTTTCCGAGGACTCCAGATGGCATACTCATATACCGAAAAGAAACGGATCCGTAAGAATTTTGGTAAATTGCCTAGCGTCATGGATGCTCCGTACTTGCTCGCGATTCAAGTCGACTCGTACAGAACATTCTTACAAGATGGCAAATCACCAAAAAACCGCGAAGATATCGGTCTCCAAGCCGCATTTCGTTCAGTTTTTCCTATTGAAAGTTATTCTGGCAATGCTGCTTTAGAATTTGTTGAGTATAGTCTTGGTAAGCCTGAGTTTGATGTACGCGAATGTATCCTTCGTGGCTCAACTTATGCAGCACCAATGCGTGTAAAAATTCGTTTGATCCTGAAAGATCGTGAAACGAAGTCAATTAAAGACGTACGTGAACAAGAAGTCTATATGGGCGAAATGCCATTGATGACGGATAACGGTACCTTTGTAATTAACGGTACCGAGCGTGTGATCGTGTCACAATTACACCGTTCACCAGGCGTATTCTTTGACCACGATAAAGGCAAGACTCACTCAAGTGGTAAAGTCCTTTATTCAGCGCGTATTATTCCTTACCGTGGTTCATGGTTAGACTTTGAATTCGATGCCAAAGACCTGGTCTATGTACGTATTGACCGTCGTCGTAAATTGCTTGCGACTGTGGTGCTTCGTGCCTTGGGTTATAGCAACGAAAACATTCTCGACATGTTCTACGAGAAAGTACCTGTGTATCTTGACATGGGTAGCTACCAGATTGACCTGGTGCCTGAACGTCTGCGTGGCGAAATGGCACAATTTGACATCCTGGACAAGGATGGCAAGGCAATTGTTGAGCAAGGTAAACGTATCAATGCGCGTCATGTACGTCAAATGGAAGCTTCAGGTCTTGAAAAACTTGCAGTGCCTGATGAGTACCTGTATGAGCGTATCACTGCTGAAGACATCCCATTAAAAGATGGTGATGTGATTGCGGCCAATACTGTATTAAGCCATGAAATCATGGTGAAAATTGCAGAAGGCGGCGTGAAGCAGTTCAATATTCTGTTCACTAATGATATCGACCGCGGTTCATTCGTTGCAGATTCTCTACGTGCAGATACAACGAGCAATCGTGAAGAAGCATTGGTAGAAATCTACAAAGTGATGCGTCCTGGCGAACCACCAACAAAAGAAGCTGCTGAAAACTTATTCAACAACTTGTTCTTCTCTTCTGAACGTTATGACCTATCTCCAGTCGGTCGTATGAAGTTCAACCGTCGTTTGGGTCGTCCTTACGAAGTGGGTACAGACCAGAAGTCACGTGAGGTTGAAGGCATTCTCTCGAACGAAGATATCACTGATGTATTAAAAACATTAGTTGAAATCCGTAACGGTAAAGGTGAAGTCGATGATATCGATCACTTGGGTAACCGTCGTGTTCGTTCTGTGGGTGAAATGACAGAAAACCAATTCCGTGTAGGTCTGGTTCGTGTAGAACGTGCTGTTAAAGAACGTCTATCTCAAGCTGAAACTGACAACCTGTCTCCGCAAGATTTGATCAATGCGAAACCTGTTGCTGCTGCAATCAAAGAATTCTTTGGTTCAAGCCAGTTGTCTCAGTTTATGGATCAAAACAACCCGTTATCTGAGATTACGCACAAACGTCGTGTTTCTGCGCTTGGTCCTGGCGGTTTGACGCGTGAACGTGCAGGCTTTGAAGTACGTGACGTACATCAAACTCACTACGGTCGTGTATGTCCAATTGAAACGCCTGAAGGTCCAAACATTGGTTTGATCAACTCGCTTTCTGTTTATGCGAAATGTAACAACTTTGGTTTCCTGGAAACCCCATACCGTAAGGTTGTTGATGGTCGTGTAACAGATGAAGTTGAATACCTGTCTGCGATTGAAGAAGTAGGCACTGTGATTGCACAGGCCGATTCTGCAATGGATAAAGACGGTAACTTAACAGAAGAGTTTGTATCTGTTCGTCATCAGGGTGACTTCGTACGTATTCCTCCTGAAAAAGTAACGCATATGGATGTATCTGCTCAGCAGGTCGTATCTGTAGCAGCGTCACTGATTCCATTCCTAGAACACGATGACGCCAACCGTGCGTTAATGGGTTCGAACATGCAACGTCAGGCAGTTCCGACGTTGATCGCTGACAAGCCGCTTGTTGGTACCGGTATGGAAGCGAACGTAGCACATGACTCAGGTGTATGTGTGATCGCTCAGCGTGGTGGTCGTATCGAGTTTGTTGATGCGTCTCGTGTGGTTATTCGTGTGAATGAAGACGAAATGATCGCAGGTGAAGCAGGTGTAGATATCTACAACCTGATCAAGTACACCCGTTCTAACCAGAACACTTGTATTAACCAGAAAGTTCTTGTGAACCTGGGCGATAAAGTAGGTCGTGGTGATGTACTGGCTGATGGTCCATCAACTGATGGTGGTGAGCTGGCACTGGGTCAGAACATGCGCGTTGCGTTCATGACTTGGAACGGTTACAACTACGAAGACTCGATCTTGTTATCTGAGCGTGTTCTTCAAGAAGACCGTTTAACGTCTATTCATATCCAGGAATTATCATGTGTCGCACGTGATACCAAACTGGGTGCGGAAGAAATCACTGCTGATATTCCGAACGTAGGTGAAGCTGCTCTGTCTAAACTGGACGAGTCAGGTATCGTTTACATCGGTGCTGAAGTAACTGCTGGTGATATCCTGGTTGGTAAAGTAACCCCTAAAGGTGAAACACAGCTTACTCCGGAAGAAAAATTGCTACGGGCAATCTTCGGTGAAAAAGCGGCTGACGTAAAAGACTCATCTCTACGTGTTCCATCAGGTACCAAAGGTACAGTGATTGACGTTCAAGTGTTTACACGTGACGGTCTTGAAAAAGACGAACGTGCTCAAGCAATTGAAAAAGCGCAGTTAGATGCATACCGTAAAGACTTGAAAGAAGAATTCAAAATCTTTGAAGAAGCTGCACGTGAACGTGTAATCCGTCTACTGAATGGCCAAGAGTCGAATGGTGGCGGTACAACTAAACGTGGCGACAAACTGTCTGAAGACGTGTTGTCTGGTTTAGAGCTTGTTGATCTTCTTGAAATTCAACCAGTTGATGAAGCAATTGCTGAACGTTTAACTCAAATTCAAGTGTTCTTGAAAGAGAAGAGCTTCGAAATTGACGAGAAATTTGCTGAGAAAAAACGCAAACTTTCTACAGGCGATGAACTGACGACTGGCGTATTGAAAGTAGTTAAAGTTTATCTTGCTGTAAAACGTCGCATCCAGCCGGGTGATAAGATGGCGGGTCGTCACGGTAACAAAGGTGTTGTATCAAACATCTTGCCGGTAGAAGACATGCCACATGATGCCAACGGCGTACCTGTTGATATCGTATTGAACCCGCTTGGCGTACCATCGCGTATGAACGTGGGTCAGATTCTTGAAACTCACTTGGGTATGGCGGCGAAAGGTCTTGGCGATCAAATCGACAAGATGATGAAAGAGCAACGTACTGTACTTGAGCTTCGTGATTTCCTAGACAAGATTTACAACAAAGTTGGTGGCGAGCAAGAAGATCTTGATAGCTTGACTGATGAGGAAATCTTGAAACTTTCTGGCAACTTGCGTGCTGGTGTGCCTTTGGCTACTCCTGTATTCGATGGTGCTGAAGAAGGTCAGATCAAAGAGTTGTTACAACTTGCAGGCCTATCTAGTACTGGTCAGACCGTATTATATGATGGTCGTACTGGTGAGCGTTTCGATCGTCCGGTAACTGTTGGTTACATGTACATGCTGAAACTGAACCACTTGGTTGATGACAAGATGCATGCGCGTTCAACTGGTTCTTACTCTCTAGTAACGCAACAGCCGCTTGGTGGTAAAGCACAATTCGGTGGCCAGCGTTTCGGTGAGATGGAAGTCTGGGCACTAGAAGCTTACGGTGCAGCATATACGCTACAAGAAATGCTGACTGTGAAATCGGATGACGTTGAAGGCCGTACCCGTATCTACAAGAACATTGTGGATGGCAACCATTATATGGACCCGGGCATGCCTGAATCGTTCAACGTATTGACCAAAGAGATCCGTTCTTTAGGTATCAACATTGAACTGAAAAATGGTGACTAAGAATCTCCATTAAATCTCCCCAAACCCCCTCTTTGATAAAGAGGGGCTTCCCCCTTAACAAAGGGGGATTGAGGGGGATTCTTGGGATTCCCAATTCAGTTAAAAAACAATATTTGTGACCCAGTTGTTGAGTGAAAATCTCCACAACACACGGAGAAAAAAATTGAAAGACTTGCTCGATATCATGCGCAAAAAGACGGATTCAGACGGTCATGCTCCTGTAGAGTTTGACCGCATCCGTATTGGTCTTGCGTCACCAGAAATGATTAAGTCATGGTCTCACGGTGAAGTTAAAAAGCCAGAAACCATTAACTATCGTACGTTCAAGCCTGAACGTGATGGTTTGTTCTGTGCCAAAATCTTTGGTCCAGTGAAAGATTACGAATGCTTGTGTGGTAAATACAAGCGTATGAAATACAAAGGCGTCATTTGTGAAAAATGTGGCGTTGAAGTAACAACTGCGAAAGTTCGTCGTGAACGTATGGGTCACATCGAGCTGGCGTCTCCAGTTGCCCACATCTGGTTCTTAAAATCATTACCGAGCCGTATCGGTCTATTATTAGACATGACGCTACGTGATATTGAACGTGTATTGTATTTCGAATCTTATGTAGTGACCGATCCGGGTATGACTCCATTTGAGAAATACCAACTTCTAAATGATGAAGAATACTTCAATGCATTAGAAGAACACGGTGATGAATTCACAGCGAAAATGGGTGCTGAAGCAGTTCAAGACTTGTTGAAAGACATCGATCTTGAAGCTGAAATTGCGCGTCTTCGTGAAGAAATTCCTGTTACAACTTCAGAAACCAAGCTGAAAAAAGCGTCTAAGCGTTTGAAGTTGATGGAAGCATTCAACGATTCGAACAACAAGCCAGAATGGATGGTGTTGACTGTACTTCCAGTTCTTCCACCAGATCTTCGTCCGCTTGTACCACTTGAAGGTGGTCGTTTCGCGACTTCTGACCTGAATGATCTTTACCGTCGTGTGATCAACCGTAACAACCGTTTGAAGCGTCTTCTTGACCTTGCAGCGCCAGACATCATCGTACGTAACGAAAAACGTATGTTGCAAGAGTCTGTAGATGCATTGCTGGATAACGGTCGTCGTGGTCGTGCAATTACCGGTTCGAACAAGCGTCCGCTTAAATCTTTGGCAGACATGATCAAAGGTAAGCAAGGTCGTTTCCGTCAAAACTTACTTGGTAAGCGTGTTGACTACTCTGGTCGTTCGGTAATTACTGTTGGTCCAAACCTTCGTTTGCACCAATGTGGTCTTCCGAAGAAAATGGCACTTGAACTGTTCAAACCATTCATTTTCGCGAAACTACAAGCTTCTGGTCAAGCAACCACCATTAAAGCTGCGAAGAAAATGGTTGAGCGTGAAACTCCAGAAGTTTGGGATGTTCTTGCTCACGTGATTCGTCAACATCCAGTGATGTTGAACCGTGCGCCAACACTTCACCGTTTGGGTCTTCAAGCATTTGAACCGATCCTGATTGAAGGTAAAGCGATTCGTCTACACCCACTCGTATGTGCTGCGTTTAACGCCGACTTCGATGGTGACCAGATGGCGGTACACGTACCATTAACACTTGAAGCTCAGCTTGAAGCTCGTGCGTTAATGATGTCGACGAACAACATTTTGTCTCCAGCGAACGGTGAGCCAATCATCGTACCGTCTCAGGACGTGGTCTTGGGCTTGTATTACATCACACGTGATGCAATCAATGCCAAAGGTGAAGGCATGGTGTTCGCGGATACTCACGAAGTAAACCGTGCACTGGCAACAGGTCAGGTTGATCTACACGCTCGCGTTAAAGCACGTGTACACCAGACTGTGATCGACGAAGATGGTAACCGTGAACAGCAAACCATTATTGTAGATACGACGCCTGGTCGCTGCCTACTTTGGGAAGTTGTGCCTGAAGGTATGGATTTCCAGCAAATTAACGTTGAGATGACCAAGAAAAACATCTCGAAGTTAATTAACTCTTGCTACCGTAAATTGGGTCTGAAAGATACTGTTATCTTCGCTGACCAGTTGATGTACTTGGGCTTCCGTCAAGCGACGCGTTCAGGTGTATCTGTCGGTATGGAAGACATGGTTATTCCACCGCAAAAACAAGCAATTATTGGTAAAGCGGAAGCTGAAGTTCGTGAAATCGAACAACAGTTCGAACAAGGTTTCGTAACTGCTGGCGAACGTTATAACAAAGTGGTCGATATTTGGGCGCGTACCAATGACCAGGTTGCTAAAGCGATGATGGACAACTTGTCTTTCACCACTGTGAAGAACAAACAGGGTGAAGACGAAAAGCAAAAATCATTCAACTCGATCTACATGATGTCTGACTCGGGTGCCCGTGGTTCGGCAGCTCAGATTCGTCAGTTGGCGGGTATGCGTGGTTTGATGGCGAAGCCGGATGGCTCGATCATTGAAACGCCTATTAAAGCGAACTTCCGTGAAGGTTTGACCGTACTTCAGTACTTCATCTCGACACACGGTGCGCGTAAAGGTTTGGCCGATACAGCACTTAAGACTGCGAACTCTGGTTACTTGACTCGTCGTCTGGTAGACGTTGCGCAGGATTTGGTCATTACTGAGCCAGATTGTGGTACGTATGACGGTCTGGTAATGACTCCGTTCATTCAAGGTGGTGATGTAATCGAAAACCTGGGTGCACGAGTATTGGGTCGTGTGGTTGCTGAAGATGTGAAACGTGTAGGTACAGACGAAGTTCTGCTTCCACGTAATACTTTAATTGACGAGAAACTAGCGACGTTTATCGAAAGCCAAGGTGTCGACGAAATTAAAGTACGTTCAGTCGTGAACTGTGCGTCTACCTTCGGTGTATGTGCGAAATGTTACGGTCGTGACCTAGCACGTGGTCATCAGGTGAACCCGGGTGAGTCTGTTGGTGTAATGGCAGCTCAATCGATTGGTGAGCCAGGTACACAGTTAACGATGCGTACCTTCCACGTTGGTGGTGCTGCAAGCCGAACTTCTGCTGCAAACAGCGTACAAGTTCGTAACCAAGGTACAGTACGTTTCCATAACGTGAAAACAGTACAACATGCCAAAGGTCACTTGGTATCGACTTCACGTTCAGGTGAAATCGGTATTGCGGATGATTTAGGTCGTGAGCGCGAGCGCTATAAACTTCCTTACGGTGCGTCTATCTTGCTGAAAGATGGCGAAGCTGTAGAAGCAGGCGGTATTGTGGCGACTTGGGATCCGCATACACATCCATTAGTAACAGAAGTTGCTGGTAAAGTACGTTTCAGCCAGATTGCTGATGGCGTGACGGTTACTTCTAAAACTGATGATGCAACAGGTATGTCAACTATCGAAATCTTGCCAGTGACTTCACGTCCTGCGTCAGGTAAAGATTTGCGTCCTGCTGTTGTGTTGGATACCGTTGATGGTGGCGAACAGTTCTACTTCCTGCCACAGAACACGATTCTTTCTGTTCGTGATGGCGAAACGATTGGTGTCGGTGATGTCATCGGTCGTGTACCACAAGAAACTTCACGTACCCGTGATATTACCGGTGGTCTGCCGCGTGTAGCTGACTTGTTCGAAGCACGTAAGCCAAAAGAGCATGCAATCCTTGCAGAAGTGTCGGGTGTTGTAAGCTTTGGTAAAGAGACCAAAGGTAAGAACCGTCTGGTGATTACGCCGGATGATGGCTCTGAGATTTATGAAGAGCTGATTCCGAAATGGCGTACGATTAACGTGTTCGAAGGCGAACATGTGAACCGTGGTGAAACTATTTCTGATGGTCCACAGAACCCGCACGATATCTTGCGTTTGAAAGGCGAAGTTGCGCTTACAAACTACATCGTGAACGAAGTTCAGGACGTATACCGTCTGCAAGGTGTAAAAATCAACGACAAGCATATTGAAGTGATCGTACGTCAAATGCTGCGTAAAGTTGATATCACTGACGGTGGCGATACCAGCTTCATCAAAGGCGAACAAGTGGATTACATCCGTGTTGTTCAGGAAAACCAAGCAGTTCTTGCGCAAAACAAGTTCCCTGCGAAGTTTGAACGTCAATTGATGGGTATTACGAAAGCGTCGCTTTCTACTGACTCGTTCATCTCTGCTGCATCGTTCCAGGAAACCACGCGTGTGTTAACTGAAGCGGCTGTAACAGGTAAAGAAGATGACTTACGTGGCTTGAAAGAGAACGTGGTTGTAGGTCGTCTGATCCCAGCGGGTACAGGTTTGGCTTACCACCTAGAGCGTCGTCGTCAAGAAGCAGAAGCTGCAGAATTTGAACTGCACAATGACTTCTCTGATGTAGACCAAGCTCTAAGTCAGGCATTTAACGAAGAATTCTAATTCGAGTTAAAGCTGAGAAAAGAGACGCCTTCGGGCGTCTTTTTTTGTCTGAAATTTATAAATAAGACATCTTGAACAGAAGAATAATCCATTGATATTTACAAAACTCAGCAGGAATACCGAGAGAAGTAACACGCTACAGATTTTAGTTTCATAAAATGAAGATAAGCTTAATTAAAGCAAGACAGGAAGGCCAAGGTCATGAAAAAATTAATGGGTGTTATGGCAGTTGCCACTCTTTCCACCTTTATGTTGGCGGGTTGTGAAAGTATGTCTGCCAATGAGCAACGGATCGGTGCTGCGGCCCTTGGTGGTGCAGTCGGTGGTGGTGTTGGTAATAAAGTCGGCGGTGGCGTTGGTGCAGCTGTAGGTGGTGGTGCCGGTGCTGCAGTGGGTAGTAAATCCCAAGGCGGTTCAAACCGTAATGCGACCTATAGTGGTGTAGGTGGTGCTGTTGGTTCCGCAGTCGGTAAAAGCATCTTCGGTGGTAACGCGGGTGCTGCAATTGGTGGTGCAATCGGTGGTGGTGCCGGTGCTGCGATTGAACAGGATAACCGTCGTCGTTAAGTCGAAAGTCATTTCAGATTTAGCTAGATTTAAAAGCGCCAATGTGGCGCTTTTATCTTATTTAGGAGAGTTAATTTTCCCTTTGCTCTGTTTACGCCGGATATATACTGTTTTTTCTACTTCGGCAATTCTGACCCCGGCTTCATCATAAATATTCAGCTGATAATGTCGATACACTGGCGCATTATCGGCTGCCAGATTGATAATCGTGGCAATTTCTTCAGCAGAAATCCGAATGTCCGCCACCACTGTGCCGCGACCCGGTGCCAAAAACTGAATGCTGGCGCCTTTATCCCAGACCAGATATTTCGGCCCCAAATGATGCATCAGCAATAACATATAAAAGGGATCGACCATTGAATACAGGCTGCCACCAAAATGCACACCGACAATATTCTGGTTCTTACGGGTCAGCGGCATTTTGACCCGAACATGATAATTATTAAAATCAATCTTATCAATTTCGATGCCTGCACCACGATAAGGGGCATAACGGTTCAGAATAAATTTTGAAACCAGAGGCAGTTTTTGAATTTTCTGGAATAGGCTCATACTGACATTCTTTTTGCGGCTGTGATTATGCATACTAGAGCAACAAAAATGCGCTGGCATTGATCAATCATGCCGATTTATAAACTAATTGGTCAATAATAAAAACAGGATCAAAAGATGGAAACACAAGTGCAATGGGTCGATACCACGGATCAGCAGTGTCTCTGTGTCAAAACTTATGGACAACCCGAACAAACAGCCTTGGTACTGGTTCATGGTTATCCTGATCATCAAGCAGTTTGGGAGCCAGTCATTGCTCATTTGAGTCAGGATTATTTTGTGGTGACTTATGATGTCCGGGGCGCAGGGGAGTCCAGTATTCCCAAAAAAATCTCCGATTACCGCTTGGCCCGTTTAAGTCAGGATCTGGAAGAGGTGGTGAATAAGGTATTGCCGAATCGAGCTTTTCATCTGGCTGCGCATGACTGGGGCTCAATTCAGTCTTGGGAATCTGTCACCGATCCACGCTTTAAAGGGCGAATTCTGTCTTATAGCACCTTATCTGGGCCATGTCTGGATCATGCCGCTTTCTGGATGCGTGAACAGTTCCAGCAAAACAAGGCAAAATTCTTAAAGCAAATGAGCAAGTCCTGGTATATTGCGGTGTTTCAGTTGCCCTTGGTGGCGCCATTGGCCTGGAATTTTTTTAATCCGCAGCGTTGGAGCAAGATCGTGCAGCAACTGGAAAGACACGATGATCTGCCACTCAACCCGCATATTGTCAAAGATGGCAAATATGGTGTGAACCTGTACCGGGCCAATTTTTTGCCACGCTTAACTCAACCACGGCAGCGTTTTGCCATCTGTCCGGTACAGGCAATTGTGCTGAAATATGACCAGTTTGTCGGGCCAGATCTGGTCGATGAGATGTGCAAATGGGCGGATGACTTCTCCAAAGTAGAACTGGCTGCCAATCACTGGGCGATTCTAAGTCAGCCGGAGCAAGTGGCTCAATTGATTGATGAGTTTATTCAGCGTAAATCTGTTGTCATCACTTGATAGGCCACTCCGCGAAACATGAACCCACCAGAAAAAAGTGGCGGAATTTTTATCCGCATTTTCTGATAAAATAGCCGCTTTCTCTCTATTCCGATTCATTATGTTCGCAATTCTTGCTGCTATTGGAGTCATGTTCGGACTCTCGTTGGCACGTGTACCTGTGGTTTTTGCCCTGGTCATTGGTGCTGTTACAGGTGGTTTATTGGCAGGTCTGGGCCTGCAGGGAACCTTGGACGCGTTTAACAATGGTTTGGGTGGTGGTGCCAAAATTGCCTTGGCTTACGGTATTTTAGGTGCATTTGCTTTGGCTCTGGCACGTTCAGGTTTACCGGATTTACTGGCTTATAAAATGATCAGCACCTTAAAAGGTGAGGCCGATTTTAAAGCGCAAAACCGGGTGAAATATCTGATCTTCTTCACGGTTGCCATTGCTGCCGTGTTCTCGCAAAACGTCATTCCTGTGCATATTGCCTTTATTCCGGTACTGATTCCGCCACTATTGATTGTATTTAACCATTTACAGCTGGATCGCCGTTTGGTGGCCTGTTTGCTGACCTTTGGTCTGGTCGCCACCTATATGCTGATTCCAGTCGGTTTTGGTGCGATCTTCCTGAATGATATTCTGGGTCATAACATCAATACCTTTGGTAAGCCTTATGGTTTTGAAATTACTTATGATCAGATTCCCTCTGCAATGGTCATTCCGGTCATTGGCATGCTGGTCGGGTTGTTGATTGCCATTTTCTTCTCTTACCGTAAACCACGTCTCTATAAAGATATTCATGTCGAAGAACAGCAAAGTATTTCTGCTGAACTCGGAGTAGAGCAAAACCTTAAACCTGAAATTTCGAAATTCACCATCTGGATGGCCGGCCTTGCAGTCATAGCAACATTGGCTGTACAGCTGTATTCAGATTCAATGATTCTGGCAGGTTTAGTCGGTGTCGCGATTCTCAGCTGTGCTGGCATTTTCAAATGGAAAGAAGCGGATGATGTGATCATTACCGGTATGCGCATGATGGCGCTGGTCGGCTTTATCATGATTGCAGCACAAGGTTTTGCCGCCGTGATTGAAGCGACCAATCAGGTACCTGCACTGGTCGAAGCATCGGTCAACTGGATTGGTGACAGTCAGGCACTGGCAGCGTTCCTGATGTTGCTCATCGGCCTGTTAATTACCTTAGGTATTGGTTCATCATTTTCAACCGTGCCGATTTTGGCCATCATTTATGTGCCGCTGTGTATCCAGTTCGGTTTTAGCCCTGCGGCGACCATTGCGATTATCGGGACTGCAGCAGCTTTGGGTGATGCCGGTTCTCCAGCTTCGGATTCAACTTTAGGCCCAACTTCGGGTCTGAATATGGATGGTCAGCATGATCATATGAAGGACAGTGTAATTCCAACCTTCATCCATTTTAATATTCCGCTGATGATTTTTGGCTGGATTGCAGCCATGGTGCTTTAAGTTAATCTCAATCTGCTCTGATATATATTGGAGCAGATTTATCTGGATTTAAAATAAATAATAAGATGTATTTAAAATATATGTTTAAATAAAAATTAATATAAACCTGATTATTTTAGTCTGAATAAATTCATATTTATCTGATTAATATACTTGGTATTTAAAACCAACTAATTCAGTCAATTTAAAATAAATAACTTTTTAAATCAGTAGTTTAAATAATAATTAAAAATTAGTTTTATAATGCTTATTGCATATTATTTTCCCTCGTGTTTATTATTAATTAAGATTTATTTTCTTAATAATTATTCTTCCTGTGGGGTATTTTAAAATGTTAAAGCAAGCTGCTATAATTGCATTAATGGGTCTTTCTGCATCTGCGATGGCAGGTCAATGGCAGGTGAAAGTCGGTGCCAGTTCTTTAGCACCATCAAGTGACACTGAAATTGCACCAGGTTTAGTCGTAGAAGCCGATCAGGAATATGGTTTTACGCCATCGGTTGAATACTTCTTTAATGACAATATCTCGGCAGAATTATTATTGGCTACCCCGTTTAACCATGACATTTCTCTTCAAGGTGTAGGTAAGGTGGCTAAGATCAAACATCTGCCACCCACAATTACCGCTAAATATAACTTTAAAAATGCAACACGCTTTACACCATATATTGGCGTAGGTGGCACAGCTTTTATTGCTTGGGATGAAGAAGGTCTGGCTAAAGACGTGAAAGAAGAGTTTGGTTTGGCAGGTCAAGTCGGCTTTAATTATCAGCCAGCCGATGCCAAAAACTGGGGAGTATTTGCTGACGTGCGCTATGCAGATTTGAGTCCTGAAGTGACTTTAGATGATGCTGATAATACTAAATTCGACTTGAATATTGATCCTTGGGTTTATACGATCGGTTATAGCTACAAGTTCTAAATTCTAGCCTTGCTCAACAAAAAAGCCTCATCTTGAATGAGGCTTTTTTTTCAAAATAACAACGATTTATAACTTATTGAAATTGAGCAGATCGGCAATGTTCAACTATATTAAAACGAATAAAGTAAATATTAATTGAATACGACTTAATAATTGAATAATAAGGAAGATCAGCATGAAGTTTTTAAGCCAAGGTATTGTGATCTTCTTCAGCCTGCTGGCAGGGTCTGCCTATGCGGCAAGTTTTGATTGTCAGAAAGCTGAAACCGTGACAGAGAAAGCGATTTGTGAACATCGTCTGCTCAATGATGCCGATGTCAAGATGAGTACCAGCTATCATATTTTACGCCGTATGGTGCCTATGGGAACCCGTTCGGTGATCCAGCGTGATCAGGTGAAATGGCTACAGTTCCGTGACCGCTGTCAGGAATCTGTGTCCTGTCTGAGTCAGGTCTATAATATGCGTCAGCAGCAAATAGACCTGCAATTTCAACGTATTTATAAGCTTGGGCCTTATTAAGCCTTAAACCTAAGCCTTTACAAATCCAAGTCATTTTAGATCAAGAGATCCTTTATAAAATATCTTGAGAAAAAATATACAACTGGCTATTGAAAATTTAGTAACTCACTCCATTCATATAGGCAACAGTATTGACCTGTATTTAAAATAAAAGGAGTGATTAATGAGCGAGTCTAGCGCACAAAAACATAGTTTCCAGGCTGAAGTGGCTCAGTTACTACATCTCGTGACCCATTCACTTTATTCAAACCCTGAAATTTTCCTGCGCGAATTGATCTCGAATGCCTCAGATGCATGCGACAAATTACGTTTTGAAGGGATTAACCATCCCGAATTTTATGAAAATGATCCGGATCTGCGCGTTCGTGTCAGTCTGAATGCAGACAATAAAACCATTACCATTTCAGATAACGGGATCGGCTTAAGCGAACAGGAAGCTATTGATAATTTGGGGACTATTGCCAAATCAGGCACCAAAGACTTTATGTCCAAACTGACCGGCGATCAAAAAGCTGATGCCCAGCTAATTGGCCAGTTTGGTGTCGGTTTCTATTCCGGTTTTATTGTGGCTGACAAGATCACGGTAGAATCGCGTCGTGCTGGCACAGATGTCTCTGAAGGGGTGCGCTGGATCAGTGGTGGTACTGGTGAGTTCGAAGTTGAACAGATCACGAAACAAGGACGTGGTACCGATATTATTCTGCACTTACGTGACGATGCGCTGGATTATCTGCAAAGCTATAAAGTGAAGCAGATTATCAATAAATATTCAGACCACATCAGCCTGCCAATCCAGATGCAAAAAGAAGTCTGGCAGGAAGAAGAAGCGGCTGAAGGTGAAACATCTAAAGGTGGCCAGTATGTCAAAACCGATGAGTGGGAAGCCATTAACTCGGCCAGCGCATTATGGACTCGTAACAAGTCTGAAATCACTGAAGAGCAGTATGTCGAGTTCTACAAGAACTTAAGCCATGATTTCGCAGCGCCATTGGCTTGGGCGCATAACCGGGTTGAGGGCAGCACTGAATATACCCAGTTATTATATATTCCAAGCAAAGCGCCACATGATATTTGCACCCGTGAATCCAAAGCGGGTATCAAGCTGTATGTGAAACGCGTGTTCATTATGGATGATGCGGATAACCTGATTCCAAACTACCTGCGCTTTGTACAAGGCGTGGTGGACAGTGCCGATCTGCCATTGAACGTGAGCCGTGAATTACTGCAAGAAAGCCGTGATGTAAAAACCATCCGTGAAGGCAATACCCGCCGTATCCTGACCATTTTGGATAATCTGGCTAAATCTGAAGATGAAAAAGATCAGGCAAACTTCAAAACCTTCTATCAGGAATTTGCTTCAGTATTGAAAGAAGGTCTGGGTGAAGATTTCAGTAACCGTGAACGTATCTTGAAACTGCTGCGTTATGCAACATCAAACAATGACGAGGTCAGCACTTCATTGGCAGACTATAAAGCACGCATGAAAGACGGCCAGAAAGCCATTTATTATGTGACTGCAGATAGCCTGAATGCTGCGAAAAATTCACCGCAACTGGAACTGTTCAAGAAAAAAGGCATTGAAGTTCTGTTGATGACTGAACGCGTGGATGAATGGGCGATGAACTTTGTGAATGAGTTCGATGGTACGCCTTTGCAAAACGTGTCGAAAGGTGCAGTTGACTTAGGTGACCTTCAGGATGCCGAAGAGAAGAAAGCCCTTGAAGACGCCGCAGCCCAGTTTAAACCGGTGGTGGATAAGTTGACGGATTCATTAAAAGACAAGACCAAAGAAGTGCGGGTGACGACGCGTCTGGTCGATTCTCCGGCTTGTCTGGTGACTGGAGAAGGTGAGTTGTCTCCGCAGCTGATTCGTATGCTGAAAGATGCAGGCCAACCTGTGCCGGATATCAAGCCGATTTTGGAAATCAACCCGGAACATCCGTTGGTGAAAAAACTGGATGGCTCGGCGCAGTTTGATGATCTGGCCAATGTGATCTTTGACCAGGCAGTGATTGCAGAAGGTGGATTACCAGAAAATCCTGCTGAATATGTCAAGCGGATTAATAGCTTGCTGCTTGCTTAACTGCTGATGTGTTGAATGAGAAAATCCCTCTTCGGAGGGATTTTTTATGCCTGCTTCATTTTTCATTTCTAGAAATGATCTGGAAAAACGATAGAGAGAATAAAAAATACCTTCGAATGATAAATCTATATTTTAGATTATTAATTAATTTTTAATTTATAATTGCGATCATTAAGCAAAGAGAGAGAATGTTATGAAATCTAAGCTGATGATCAGTATGGGCGCTGTAATCCTGATGTCGATGAGCCAGTTTAGTCTAGCGGCACCTGCTGCAGAAAAAGTGGTACGCACAGATCGCATTAGCTTTTATAAAGCAGAAAAAGTAAACGTAGCAAAACCGCAACGTGTACAACGTAGCGATCGTATTCGCTTCACTATACCGGTGATGGAGCAACCCTCATTGCAGCAAAAACGAGTGCTACGCAGTGATCGTATTATCTTGAATAAAACCAGCTAATATTTGCCACGCTGATTGCCTCAGTAATATTGAAAAAAGCCCATGAATGATGGGCTTTTATATTTTCTACCATCATTCAGTTTAAAATAACGCTTCTAAACGTACCAAAGCCCCAACATAGTGATCACGATCCTCGCGATGATCATTCAAATAGTTCAGGTCAGTCTGGACAAAAAACCATTCACGTAAAAAAGGTTGTCTCCAGGACACATAAGGGCCCCAGCGATTAAGACGCAGATCCTTGTCATTCAGATAACCACCGGTATAAATGCCGTAACTAAAACGGTTGTCTTGAAAAAACTGATGTTGCCTAAAGGTGTAGTTGTCCCAAGTGAGATCATCGTCTTGATCATCGGCATAAGTCAGACTGAGCTGATTAGAGAAAAAGGCCTGATTGGGACGGGCATGAATCAGTTCCAGGTTGGTCCGTAAATAGTTTTCGCTTTGAATACCATAGCGATAAATCTGTTCGGCATGAAAAGAGTAGTCATTTTCTAGTGTCCAATCTTTACTGGCTTTGACGCGTAGGTAAATATCATCTCCAGAACGTAAGCCCAGATCCAGATCGGTTTCAAAAGGAATACGATCTGACCATTCAGACCAACGTAAGGCAAAAGAGCTGTTATCTTCACGGGCACGTTTAGTATCCAGACGTTTATCTCCGGAAGTGGCAGGATTTTCATTGGTAATCGCAACATTGCTGTCTAATTCATTATCCAGACTATCATCACCAAACACCACACTCAGCTTTTGTTCCAAGGTCGGAAGCTTGATCTTGCCGCGGATTCGGGGCTTAATCTCATAGCCTTCATATTCATCCCAGCGATTATCTAGAATGATCCGTAATGTAGCTGCAGCTGGCTGATCCGGATCGGTTTCACCAAACCAGTTATCAATTTTATGCGCAGTACGATCGGCCCATTCGCGGATGCCTTTCTGCTTTTGATCCGCCCATGAATAATTTTCTGTCTCTAGCGTGGATGGAACAATGGCGACATTTGATTGCTCCGGCAGAACCGTGGGTGTTGCATCGATCAAACGTGGAATCTGATCCAGCAAGCCTGATCGGCTTGGCTCTATATTCGTTGGACTGGCAGGAGCAGTTGTGACTGAATTGGCCCAAGACATGCTACCACTCATTCCTAAGCCCAGAGAGAGCAGTAAAATTTGAGTAATCCTGTTTATTTGCATGAGATATTTGTTGCTCTTGTATTCTTATATTCAGCTGTAGTTTTCTAAAAAACGGCCTTAAAAAGCAAGTTAAAGCTACAAAATAACAGCAATTATTCAATCATTTGAGCCTGAATTTCCCGATAAAGCTCTAATACCTGAATGGGTTGCGGCATTGTTAAAATAATATTGTGAATATTCTGCCAATTTAGCTGTTTGTCTCGTTGCAGCAAGATGTATGGATAGGCCAGCTCATTCTCTACGAGAGAGATGCGTTTTTCACCATGAATCACTCGAATTTTTTGATGTTCCTGTAGCAAGAGCACTGGAGTAGAAAAATTAGCAGCAGCTTCTTTGAACGAAATAAATTTCTGCTTCTGAATAAACTGGGCGGGTATAAAAGGATGGTAATCTGGCTTTGTCCAGACTGTTTCAGCCTGCTGCAAGTAAGCCGTTGAAAAAAGCTCGAGTCGCATGAACCTGATGCTTATAACAGACCAGGCCAGTGATTTAATCGCAGCAGCCTGGCGTTGATGGTGGGTAAGCCAATGTTGAATACAATAGTGAGCCTGCAACTGACTCGGTACCCCTAAGAGCATCAGATATTTAACAAACTGGCCTTGCAGATTCAGTTGTTCAACCAAATAAACCTGACGTGCCTGCCAATTATCTTCTGCTGCATAATACAGTGCGATATCCAAATAGGCAGGATGCTCGATATTCTCAGTCATTTCTAAAGCACAGAGCCGCTGGATATTGGTTTCTTCTAAGCCTAAAGGGTATACATGGGCGTTTAGTTCACCTAGTTGAATCTGTGCAGGGAATTGAATCAATTCGGAGACTGTGATCTGTTCTTGCGGAATTTTCGTTATTGTCATTTCAGCTTTTAGTTGAGGATTTAGTTCCTTGGGTTCAGTCAGTATCTGATTGGTTGACTCATCTGGGCGGCGTAGTTCTAATGCATGGATTCTTGCGCGCGGCCGTCCCCGATGATATTTGGTTGTTTCCACAGAATTGCAGCTGGTTTCAGCTTCGTTTAAGGATAAGGCCGGAACGATCAAGGGGGGATCCTGTTGCAGACAAGAAAATTGCTGCTGTTGTTGCAACAGCCAGATATAGCAGTGTTGCAATTCAGCCCATTGGCTGTGCAGGGCAGGAGCTTGGGGAGCGGGCATCAGCCAGATTTGCCAGCCACGTTCAGGATGATGTAAAACTGCCCAGCCAGAATCCGGATGGGCAGACAATGCTTGTTCCAGCGCCAAGACTTCGGTGAAATAGCCACGAAAGCTTAGATGATAAGACGTGTTAGCAGAAAATTGGTAGGCGACAAGTTCAGGTTGAGTGCGGGCCTTAAATGCTGAAATCTGGGTCTTGAAAATAGGCTCATCACACAGATTAAAAATATCGCGTATCCTTTTTTTAGAACGGGCAATTTCATAGAAAGGCAGGACTTTATGCTCCAGTTGCTGCGCCAGTCCATGTAGTTCTTTAATTAAGTGTGCTTTTTCTAAAGCATTCATTGTTTGATCTCTAGAGATGTTTCAGTGCTTTATCCAGGGTTTGTGCCAGTACAATGTTAACCGCCAGCTCGACCAGTCTGTATTCAGCAGAATTCGAGTCTGTATAGCTTTCTGCCATTTCAATTAAATAATCAATAGAAACTGACTGAGGCGGAATTTTGCCCTGTACCAATGCCTGAAGTTCATGCATAAAAAATTTTCTTATCATTAATCTATTTATATTGCTGCAATTATAAGCAGAGATCACATAAAATAGTGATCTATTTTGAGTGTTTTATAAACAAATTTTTTAATTAAAAGTGATAAAAATCAATAGAAAAAATGAGAGTAGGAAATAGTCGATATTTTTGAGAGTTGTGCATCTTTTACACAGAATGTGTTCAATATGATTAAAAAGAACAGGCTGAATCAATCAGCCTGTTTTAATGCAAAACAGTTTTGCATTAAGCCGTTTTTTCAGTTGCTACAGTCGCAGCATCTGTATTTACTGTTTCAGCAGGTGCTTTAGTCGCTGGAAAGTCTGGCAGATGAACCACTTGCGCCATTTGTGCAGACGCTTGAACGGAAAAAGCCATAACGGTTGCAGCGAAAGCAAATTTAAGAGCATTCATAGGATGACCTTTAATATCAGAGTGTTCAATGACTTGAACAGAGGAGAATATTTAAACTTAATTCGGGTGAAATAATAGCAAATAAGACTTAATATAAAATGATAGATTCGGCAAATTCAGGCAGTAAATTTTAGATAAATTACTCTATAAAACAATAAATTAGTGTATTTACTCTAGTTTGATTTTTATGATTTTACAGGGCTTTATGCTTTGTTTTGGCGATGAGAATCTGGACTTGATCGAGTGCCAAAACAAGCGGCGATGTGTTTTTGATCTGCCAATTTAAGATTGAATTTCGAGCTTTGTTCAATCCATGTAAGTTTTTGCTATCGCTTGTTTACGGGCTGCTGCAATCTTCTGAGAATGGACTAAGATGGAATTCCATTCATTTTCATGCTGAGAGTTTTATTATGGCAATTGCAAAAGTGGTAGAAGTCAATTCAAGCAGCAATAAAAGCTTTGAAGATGCGATTCAAACGGGCATTCAAAAAGTCACAGAAACGGTCAAAAATGTACAAGGTGCTTGGATCAATGAACAGAAGGTTGTCATTAAAGAAAATAAAATCACGGAATATCGTGTCAATTTAAAAATTAGTTTTCTGGTTGATTAAGCGAATGCCATTCAATAACAAATAAAAAAAACCCCATTTAAAATGGGGTTTTTTTTATTGAACGTTGTTTTATTTAGCTTGGTCTGGCGTGTCACACGTTTCTGGTGAGCACTGTGCTGCCTGACTGTTGGTTGATGTATCGAGCGCTTTTTCAAATACTTGCAGGAAAACTTCTTTAGGCTGCGCGCCTGCCAATGCCACACGTTGATCAAAAACAAAGAAAGGTACACCGGTCACTTTGAGTTGTTCATGTGCGACTTCTTGATCGAATTTGACGAAATCAGCATATTCTTCCGAATCCAACAGGTCATCGACTTCGACCGGATTCAGGCCAATACGCGCTGCGACATCTTCCAGTGTTTCACGTTCTCCAATCGCCAGACCTTGGGTCATATAGCTATAGAAGAACGCTTCCTGTGCTTCATTGCCCAAACCTTTGCTTTGCGCCAGGTGAATCAGGCGATGCGCATTAAAGGTATTGCCTGAATTGGCACCTTCCCAGTTAAATTCAATACCTTCGGCTTTGGCCATTTCAGCAATATTGCGCTGCATCTCTTCGACTTCTGCCACGGTGCGGCCATATTTTTGCGCCAGACGCTCAGAGTTGGAGACTTCCTGACGTACCGGTGCTTCAGGATCGAGCTGGAAACTGTGCCAATGTACTTCTAGCTCAATACCTGCTTCTTGTGCAGCAGCTTCTAAACGTTTTTTACCAATATAGCAGAAGGGGCAAACCACATCTGACCAGATATCTACGCGCATGTCATGTCTCTAATTTTGCTCTTGTGTTCAAGTATGAGGGTGAAGAATCAGAATTTAAAGCCCTTGAGCATCAGAAGTGTATTTCTACAGCAGATCGGCAGGATAAATAAAAGAAGAAAGAGTAGGTGATAGCCAGATGGCTTCCTTAATATAATCAGGTTCTGACTACTCAAAAAAAATATAAAAATGCCATAAAAAAACGCCCCATAGGGCGTTTTGTGAATGCAGTCAATTATGCAGTTTTTACTGCAGCTTCAACAGCAAGCATGTGACCATTTTCTTCGAAGTTTGAGTGCCAAGAAAGCGCTTCACGAAGAAGATGAGGGGTATGGCCGCCTTTTGCACATGCACGGTCAAAGTAATCATTCAACGCATCGCGGTACATTGGGTGCGCACAGTTATCAATTACTGCACGTGCACGCTCACGCGGAGCCAAACCACGAAGATCCGCAAGACCTTGTTCAGTCACTAGGATATCAACATCATGTTCTGCGTGGTCGATATGTGAAGCAAACGGCACTACAGAAGAGATGTCGCCACCTTTCGCAATTGACTTGGTCACGAAGATCGCCAAGTGGGCATTACGTGCGAAGTCACCTGAACCACCAATACCGTTCATCATCTTGGTACCACATACGTGAGTTGAGTTCACGTTACCGTAAATATCAAACTCAAGTGCAGTGTTGATGCCGATAATACCTAAACGACGTACCAGTTCAGGATGGTTTGAAATTTCCTGTGGACGTAATACCAGTTTGTCTTTGTATTGTTCTAGGTTGTTAAATACTTTCTCGCCGTACTTAGCAGAAAGCGTAATAGAAGAACCTGAAGCAAACTTCATTTTACCGGCATCGATCAATTCAAACGTACAGTCTTGTAGTACTTCTGAGTACATGATCAAGTCTTCGAAGTTTGAATCTTTCAGACCCGTCAATACGGCGTTTGCAATTGAACCGATTCCTGCTTGAAGAGGTCCCAAGTTTTTCGGTAGACGGTCTTCAGCCACTTCTTTTTCAAAGAAAGCGATCAAATGGTTGGCAATGCTTTGAGTCTCATCATCTGGTGCGGTTACAGTAGATGGAGAGTCGTGCAATTCGCTGTTAAATACGATACCAACAATTTTAGATGGATCGATATTGATCGCATGCGTACCAATACGCTCATCAACTTGAGTCAATGGAATCGCTTGACGCGTTGGACGATAGGTCGGGATGTAGATATCGTGCAAGCCTTCAAATGCCGAGCTTAAATTCGTATTGATTTCTACAATCACTTTTTCAGCAAAAATCGCAAAGCTTGCAGAGTTACCAACAGATGTTGTTGGAATGATGCCGCCATCTTCAGTAATTGCTACGGCTTCGATGATCGCAACGTCTGGTTTTTTCAACTGCAGGTTACGCATTTGCTCAACAGTTTCAGACAAGTGCTGGTCAATGAACATCACTTCGCCGTTATTGATCGCTTTACGTAAAGTGTTGTCGACCTGGAACGGTAAACGGCGTGCCAATACGCCAGCTTCAGTCAGTTGTTTGTCTAGATCGTTCCCTAGTGATGCACCAGTAATTAACGTGATCTTTAATGGATTTACTTTTGCCTGCTGAACCAAAGCTAAAGGAACCGCCTTCGCTTCACCAGCGCGAGTAAAGCCACTCATGCCCACAGTCATGCCATCTTTGATGAATTCAGCCGCTTGTTCTGGGCTGATGACTTTGTTGTGTAGGGAGGCTAAACGGATACGATCTAAAGACATTTTAACTCTCATTAATTCTTAAACTATGATACGGATTGTACCGCTCAAAAAATGTATTGTGCATAGGTGTTAGGCTAAGGTCTAATTTTTTAGCTAAATGTAGGTATAATAAAAAATGATGATTTTTAAATAATTGAATTCATGAACTATAAAATGAATTGTATAGAAAAACTAAAAAGTCATTTGTTGAATTACTGATCACTTCTTAAAAGTGATCAGTCAAAGTTTGGCGAATTTTATCGAGTGTGGTGGCTGAGGAAAGTATCTCTGGGTTCACCTGATTCACGGGTAGTGAAATGATAGCTTCCAGCCCACCTTCAGGACGATTATGAATACGCAATTGACCATGGTGAATGTCGACAATCCGTTTCACAATGGCCAACCCCAAGCCACTGCCTTGTACCGTTCGTGCCGAATTGCCCCGAACAAAAGGCTGCATCAAGGCTTCAATCTGATCTTCCGGAATGCCTTCGCCATGGTCTGCGACACAAATCAACAGTTGATCTTCTTCAACATGCGCAGAAAGCTCAATTGGTTCTGAACCATAGCGTTTTGAGTTATTGATCAGATTGCCAATCAGTCTTTTTAGCGACATGCTACGTGCCTGAATGGTCGGTATATCTTGTGGGGTGAAACGGATATCTAGCGGTTTAAACTGCTTGACCAGTTCTTGTAGTAGGGTATTGACATTGGTTTCTTGTGGCTCTTCATCGGAACCATCGCGCATAAAGGAAATAAACTGATTTAAAATTGCATCCATGTCCTCGACATCATAAATCAGACCTTCTTTGAGGAAATCTTCGTCTGGCATCATCTCGGCACTCAGGCGGATACGAGTCAGAGGCGTGCGCAAATCATGTGAAATACCAGCAAGCATAATCCGGCGTTCACGCTCAGTCTGTTCTAGCGTGTAGATCATGTGGTTAAAGGCATTGTTCACTTGGCGGATTTCAAGCGGCCCATGATTGGTATCCAGATAGGGTGCCGAACCAGTTGCACTATAGCTATTCGCGGCTTCCTGTAAGCGACGTAGCGGACGATTCAGCTGACGGACCAAAGTCAGAATAATAATGCCAGCAATCAATGGCGTACCCAGTAACCAGCCAAAAATCAGTTCAGGGCTATAGTTAGCATAGGTTTTTAAAGGTTCACGAACCCAATGACCATTCATTTCAGGCGTTTGAATCCAGATCTGTGGACTTGGCTTAAACTGGAAATATACAGTTGCCCGGTTAATACGTAATTCTTTTGCCAGCTTTTCCTCAATTTTACTGGTAAAAAATTCGGCAATCACCTTTTCACGAATATTGGGATACTGTGCAGGGTCGGTAATATACTCAATACCAATACGGCTTTTTAAATAATCATCGATATCTACTTCCTGATCATGGTGATACAGGCGCAGGCTAGGATTATTCAGGATTTCCAGTTCAACAGCAAGATAGCGGGCATGTTGCTGAATTTCCGGCAAATAGAGAGTTCGCCAGAAAAACCAGATCGACATCACCAGACTGAACAGGACCACAAAAACCACAAGTACCGCGGTTCGCATTGCGGCAGAACGTGGCTTGATTTTGTCGAGAAAACGTTCCATACGGGTACGTTTCTTTTCCGAGTAATGGACAAAATCAGTAAATTCTTGTGGGTCGATGGGGTCAAGTTTCACACCAGCATCCTGTGGGCGTTTTCCAGATTTTACAGAAAGATTCTTGGGATAGAATCTTAACTGCCTGTGTCTTTAATAAAAGACTTTCCAATAAATAAAATACTGTTATTCCAGTAAAACTGTGCCATTCGCTGAACTTGTAAAGTTCCATGCCAGCCAGGAATGCAAGTTTGGCTCAGACAGCAGCGAATGGCATTTAGAGACAATAGACGAAGGTAATCCTTATCCCTTTATAGTTTTTCTTATTCAGCACCATCTGGAACAAAGACATAACCCACACCCCATACGGTCTGGATATAACGCGCACGAGCCGGATTTTCCTCTACCAGACGACGCAGACGAGACACTTGCACATCAATCGAACGTTCCATTGCCCCCCATTCACGACCACGTGCCAAATTCATCAGCTTGTCACGTGTTAACGGTTCACGTGGATGCTGTACTAAGGCTTTTAATACAGCAAATTCACCTGTTGTGAGGGTTACCACCTGACCTTCGCGAGTCAATGTGCGGGTAGAAAGATCAAGTGACCATGGACCGAAGCTGACCACTTCCATTTGCTGGCTTGGCGCACCTGGTACTTCACGCACTTGGCGACGTAATATGGCACGGATACGGGCTAATAACTCATTTGGATTGAATGGTTTAGGTAAATAGTCATCCGCACCAGCTTCAAGTCCTGCGATACGATCCGAGTCGCTACCACGTGCTGTCAGCATGATGATTGGTGTATCGATATTGGACTGGCGTAAACGACGACAGATACTCAAGCCATCCTCAACAGGGAGCATAAAGTCGAGCACGATCAGAGAAAACAGTTCTCGCTGTAGCAGTCGGTCCATTTGAGTAGCATCATGCGCAGTCTTGACCACAAAACCCTTATCTTCTAAAAAGCGTTGCAGCAAGGTACGTAAACGGACATCGTCATCGACAACCAGAATGCGTTCTACCCGATCGGTTTCGGTATGTACTGCATCGGTTTTTTCAGCGGGTACAACTAAACTCATAAGGTGCTCCTTTATTCTTTATTGTCGTCTTAAACAAAAACTAATAGATGTCTTGAGTATACGATTCATTTATAGCGATTGACTATGCTCTAAAGCAACAAAAATTGCAGTTAAAATCAAGGGATGGATACCAAATATATACAGGTAAATGATAAAAGTTTCGCAAATATGAGGGATTCACTGCCTGGATCTAAACGTCATTCTTCAAATATTGAACAACACTGTCATAATTCATAAAGATAAATTAATAAAAACAATGGTGGATTTTATAGGCCTGGTCTTTATAATCATGCCATTTAGTACTTATCCTTGTGGGATCAAACACGATGACTGACTTAGTTCAGCAGTTGGCAAAAGAACTTGCCGTACGTCCAACTCAAGTAGAAGCTGCCATCAAACTTATTGATGAAGGTGCCAGTGTTCCATTTATTGCACGTTACCGTAAAGAAGTAACGCAGGGCTTAGACGATACGCAACTACGCCAGCTCGATACGCGTTTATCATACTTGCGTGATTTGTATGAGCGCCGTGAAAAGGTGATTGAATCACTCAAAGAACAAGATAAATTATCTGATGATTTATTGGCGCGGGTAAATGCGGCAGAAACCAAAAATGCATTAGAAGAAATTTACGCGCCGTACCGTCCAAAACGTACCAGTAAATCATTCAAAGCCAAAGAAGCTGGTCTTGGTCCGATTGCAGAGAAAATCTTTGCTGAAGCGGTTGATCCTGCCGAAGCACTTGCAGGCTTTAGTCATGAAGATTATCCAGATCAAGAAAGCCAGTTGGATGCGATCCAGCACATCCTGATTGATGACTGGGCACAGAACATTGCGCTGACCACTGAGCTGAAAGCGACATTTGCAAAAACTGCCATTTTAAAAAGTTTGGTTGCTTCTGATGAGAAAAAAGAAGTTGGCAAGAAATTCCGTGATTACTTCGATTTCTCTGAAAACCTGAACAAAGTTCCTTCGCATCGTTTGTTGGCAATGCTGCGTGGCCGTCAGGAAAATGTCCTGGGCCTGAAAGTGGATGGCGAAGACGATGCTCCATTGGCACGTATTGAAACAGAATATAATCTGGATGCCATTCAGCCCCAGTCTCGTCAGGATTTCCTGAAACAGACTGCGAAACTGTTCTGGCTGGGTAAAGTCCGCCCGACGATTGAGCATTCTTTATTGACTGAAAAACGTCTGGCTGCTGAAGCAGAAGCGATGCAGGTCTTTGCTGAAAACTTACGTCACTTACTGCTTTCTGCACCTGCTGGCGCGCGTACGACGCTGGGCGTTGACCCGGGTATCCGTACAGGTGTGAAACTGGCAGTAGTAAATGAATCTGGCGATGTTTTGGCACATAGCACCATTTATCCATTTGCTCCAAAAGATGATAAAGAAGGTTCACTGACCGAACTGGCGCGTTTATGCCGTGAGTTCAATGTTGACCTGATCGCGATTGGGAATGGTACGGCAAGCCGTGAAACAGAAGCATTGGTTGCTGAAATGATGGCAGCAAACAGCGACCTGAAACTGACCCGTGTTTCTGTGTCTGAAGCAGGCGCTTCTGTTTATTCTGCTTCTGAATTGGCTTCTCAAGAACTTCCAGAGCTGGATGTATCGATCCGTGGTGCAGTTTCAATTGCACGCCGTCTGCAAGACCCTCTTGCTGAACTGGTGAAAATCGATCCAAAATCGATTGGTGTAGGTCAGTATCAACATGATGTGAATCAGACTGGTCTGGCGAAAACCCTTGAAGCAGTGGTAGAGGACTGTGTGAACTCGGTGGGTGTTGATGTCAATACTGCATCTTCTGCGATTTTGGGTTATATCGCCGGTCTGAATAAATCGATTGCACAGCAAATTGTCGATTTCCGTAAGGAAAATGGCCGTTTTGATAACCGTCAGTCGTTGAAAAAAGTGCCACGTTTAGGCGAGCGCACTTTTGAGCAAGCTGCGGGTTTCTTGCGTATTCTAGATGGCTCTGAGCCACTGGATGCTTCTGCAGTACACCCTGAATCATATACGCTTGTGTCTAAAATTGTTGAAGCGAAAGCAACAACGGTAAAAGACATCATTGGCAATACTGAAATCATTCGTCAGGTAAATCCTGAAGAGTTTGCTGATGAGCAATTCGGTCTGCCAACGATTCAAGATGTGTTGGCAGAACTGGAAAAACCGGGTCGTGACCCGCGTCCAGAATTTCGTACCGCCAAGTTTCGTGATGATATCACTGAAGTTGCACAATTGACTGAAGGCATGCAGCTGGAAGGCGTAGTGACCAACGTGACTAACTTCGGCGCATTTGTCGATGTCGGTGTCCATCAAGACGGCTTAGTGCATATTTCTGAACTTGCCAATGAATTTATCGCTGATCCCCATAAAGTGGTGAAACCTGGTCAAATCGTGCAAGTTCGTGTTTTGAATGTGGATGCTGAACGTAACCGCGTGAATTTGTCGATGCGTCCTGAAGGTTCTGCAGCTCCGGCAAAAGCCCCACGTCAACCACGCCGTGAAAACAATGAAGCACGTGGTGAACGTAAGCCTCAAGGCAAACGTCCACAGCAAGCACGTCCGCAAGGTGAGCGTCCTCAGGGCAAGAAACCGCAAGTGGCTAAACCACAAGAGCAAAAAATTGGTGGTTTGGGTGCGTTATTATTACAAGCTGGGATTAAAGGTTCTAAATAATTTTCAGATATCTTTAATTTAAAAAAACCTCCCAATCGGGAGGTTTTTTTATTTGAACACTCTTATGAGTTAATCATCGGAACAATCCAGCTGGTAATGATCAGCAAAATACCCAGATGCCCCAGTTTTCGTGTCACATAAACCAGTTTCGACGGTGGCTGTTCCAGTCGTTTTGCATATTCTTCCATGCTAATTCCAGACTTACCTTTACTGGTATATAAAAACACCCCCAAGTCGATACAGATCAGAATCGTACCAATATCGGCCACCAGTTCCATCAGCTCAAATTGCTGGGTATATAGCGACATGCCAACGCTATAGATCAGATAAAGACCAAAGGCAATGCAGGCATATTGCAGGACCACTAAAAACTTCTGCATAAATCTCAACAGCTCAAAAAATTAAGGCAATTATACAAATAATCGGGGAGCTGCGGCCAATTACAAGGCTTGCATCAGGTCGGCAAAATTCTGTTTCTCGACCAGTTCCAGAAATTCATCGCCCAGACGCTGACTTTCAGCAATACATTGCTTCCAGAGCTGAATCCGCTGAGTTTGATCCAAGCCTTTCAAGGTAAAATCTTTACGGTCTGGCAAACGGCCTAAAGGTAAACTTTGCAGATATTCCTGTGATGGAGATATGAGCAAAGTGCGTGCCTGATTTTCCGGATTTGAGGTGCGTTTAAATAACTTGTCAAACCAGCCCGGCGTAATGCTGTCAGTAAAATGCGGATACAGTACAATGCCTTTGCTCTGGAAGGGTAGGTCAATGTGATAGTCAATTAAACCACCATCGCGGTAATAACCTTGCGGTGCATCCGGGATGTTATTCACCGCTGCCATCACCCCCGGAATAGAGGCAGATGCCATTAACCAGGACAGGACACTTTGTTCAGTCAGGGCATGATAATGCGTGGTAAATCCATCTTCAGCGATTTTAAACTGTTCACCCATATTCGGTTGGCTGATGACCCGTTGCATAAAATGACGGCTGTGCTTGCGTGCAACTGCAGTTGCCCCGACAATTCCGGCTACAGAAGCCAGTAAAGGTAAGGCCTTGTCACTCTGGAAAATGTGTTGGGCTTTAATCGAAATCACAGCGAGATGATAATCTGGATGATTAACTAGCTCATTCTCTTTGCCTTGGACCAAGTCGAATAACATACCGCGGCAGACTTCGCTCACTTCCAAACGTGTCATTTTCTTATGAAAGTAAAGGTTGGTATACAGTTCAGCTAGGCGTTCGGTTCCTTGTTTAGCACCATGAGCAGCAATACTGGCAAAACGCCAGCTGCCAATGGAGGAACCCACCAGGGTTCTACGCTGAGGGGCACGTGGGAAAAAATCACCAAAAATTGCCTGATCCAACCCCTGAATACCAATACCTTTCGGACCCCCTGCAGCACCAGGAACAATATCCACATGTTCGGGTTGTAAACCTTCTTTCAGAATCAGCTCACGTGCCAGATGCCCGGCACGGATTTTCAGGGCAGGGGCATGTTTTTGTAAAATCTGCATAGAGGTTTAACCCATATTCGACCAGTGAGGGCTTATTTTAAGCGTTGTGCCTTTGGACCCAATGGCAAGATATGTCCTAAGGTGACTTTGGAGTCATGCGATGTCCAGAAAATAAAAAACCTGAACAGTGTCAGGTTTTTTAAAAGCTCATTTAGTTATTTCGCAATCCGCCAGACGGCAAGCACACTTGCTAGCACAATCAGAATCACCGACACAAACCACGGTGAAATAATTGCAATCGCCAGCAGAATGGCCATGACACTGCCGAACATCCAGCTACGCTTCTGTTGATGTTCCATTTGCAGGCGCATGCTTTGTAATTCATTGAGCTGTTTGGCATGCCAGGCCGACTGGTTTTTTAAACCGTTTAAGCTGTCGATCATCAGGGTCGGTAAATCCTGTGCCCCTAAAAGCAGATCCGGAATTTTCTGTCCCAGTTCTTTCAGGTTCTTTTGCGGATTCATCTGGGCCTTGATCCAGTCCGTTAGGATCGGTTTGGCCAGACTCCAGATATCCAGTTCAGGATACAGGTCGGTTCCCAAACCTTCGACATGCACCAAAGTTTTTAGCAGTAGCATCAATTGAGGGGGAATTTCCAGATGGAAACGACGCGCGATATCCATCACCTCAATCAGAATGCCGGCAAAGTCCAATTCATGCATCGGTTTGGACACCATTGGCCCCACACTGCGGCGCATTTCACGTGCCAAAGCATCCTGATCAGTCCCCGGTGGAATCCAGCCAGCCTGATGCACCACCTGAATCAGCTGCATAAAGTCACTGTTCATGACCGCCAGTAGCATGCGTGCTACGGTCATCTGGTCGTGTTTGGACAGCTCGCCCATAATCGCGCAGTCCAGCGCAATAAAACGCGGATTGGCCGGATTGATGGTTTCTACAAAGACATTTCCCGGATGCATGTCAGCATGGAAGAAGTTATCGCGGAAGACCTGAGTAAAGAAGATGGTCAGGCCTTTACGCGCCAGATCGGCACGATCCATGCCCAACCGGTCAAAGGTCGCGATATCTGAAATTGGTACCCCGGTAATACGCTCGGCCACCAGAACATCTTTGCTGTCCATGTAAATTTCCGGCACATACATCATGCTCGAGCCGGTAAAGTGATGGCGCATACGGCGGGTATTGTCTGCTTCCAGCGTCAGATCCAGCTCATTCAGAATAATCTGGCGGTAATCCTGAATGATTTCCGATAAATGTAGGGCACGTGCTGCTTCCAGACGTTTTTCCAGAAATTGACCGAGCCATTCCAGAATTTCAAAATCCTGCAAAATCTGCTGACGAATATTCGGGCGGGTGACTTTAACCACCACTTCACGGCCATCATGCAAGGCAGCCGTATGTACCTGAGCAATCGAAGCTGCAGCCAGTGGCTGGGTATCGAAACGCGCGAATAGGGTATTTACATCAGCTTTCAGGGATTCCTGAATGCGCATCTTGGCTACGTCATTATCAAACGGCTTGACCCGGTCTTGTAGCAAGACCAGTTGCTGTAAAACTTCAGGTGGAATCAGGTCACGACGGGTTGAGAGCAGCTGACCAAGCTTAATCGCCAACGGCCCCATTTCTTCTAAAGCCAGTTTCAGCTTGAGCGGATTTTTACGTTCACGACTGGACCAGGCAGCCGGATGCATCCGGATGAGGGACAGCACATGCCGGGATTTTTCTGGTAATTCTTCCGCAGGAAACAACGTGTCGAGTCGATAGTGCGCGGCGATGCGCCAAAGTTCGAGTAAACGTGAAACATGCGGAATCATAAAGCTGTGTACCTAGTCTTGAGTAGAATTGTTGGAGGCATCAATTTGAGCCTGAAGCTGATGGATTTTTGCTTCAACCCGATCTAAATTTTGATTCAGGATACGGGTGTCCTGATTCAGGTCATCCATTTGCCAGCGGGGGGCAAACAGACCGCTGTCTTCTTTTAAGGCATCTTCGGCAAAAAATAATTGACTTTGCAGGGTGCGTTTTAGCTGCTTGGGCAGCAGTTGCAATTTACCAATTTCATGTGCCAGTGTCGGGCCAATCCAGGGGCTTAAGTGCGCCGCCAGATCTAATTCTGCCTGTTGCATGATGCGCTGGATTTCCTGCAATAACTTGTAGTCGCCTTGCAATGGAATATTGCCGACTTCATCGGAAAGCAGCAGCTTGAGTAATTCCACCACATTGCTGACCTGCAAGGTTGCGGTCGCTTCAAGGACTGTCGCGGAACTTGCGTCAAATGGACGTTGTTCAAAGACCGAAGGTGTTTCGGTATGACCGGTTGCCGTTGGTTCCAGACGAACTTTGCTTTCATCAAAAAAAACATCGACCGAAAGCTGCGGCGAGGCGATCACCACCCGCAGCATTTTGCCGGACAGGGCATTCAGCTGGATGCGGGTAATGGCATCCAGATCAATCACATGATGAATCACGCGTTCAACAGCACCGAGTGCCAAAATTGACCACATAGGCAAGGAACCTTAAAGTTTGAAACCGCGGTGAACCGCAACAATCCCACCAGTCAGGTTGTGATAGTCACAATTCTGGAAGCCGGCATTTTCCATCATGCCTTTTAGGGTGCGCTGGTCCGGATGCATACGGATCGATTCAGCTAGGTATTTATAGCTTTCTGCATCATTGGCAATGATTTTACCCATGATTGGCAATGCCGTGAACGAATAAAGATCATACAGCTTAGAGAATGGCTCGAACACCGGTTTAGAGAATTCCAGCACCAGTAAACGGCCACCTGGCTTGAGTACACGGTACATCGCAGCAAGTGCCGCATCTTTATCGGTCACGTTACGTAGACCAAAAGAAATCGTTAAAAGATCGAAGCTGTTGTCTGCAAATGGTTCTAAGGTTTCGGCATTGGCCAAAACGAAATCGACATTGGTACAGCCCGCATCAATCAGACGGTCACGACCGACATTCAGCATGGATTCGTTAATATCAGACAGTACCACATGACCTGTCGGACCAACTTCACGGCTAAAGACTTTAGCCAAGTCGCCAGTACCACCCGCGATATCCAGCACATGCTGGCCACGGCGTACACCTGACATATTGATTGCAAAACGCTTCCACAGGCGATGAATACCAAAAGACATCAAGTCATTCATGATGTCGTATTTGCTCGCTACAGAGTGGAACACTTCTGCGACTTTCTGGGCTTTTTCTTCGCTGTTTACAGTTTGATAGCCGAAGTGCGTGGTTGAGCCGACGTTACCCGTATTGGCACCGCGTGGCAGATTATATTTGGGCACAGTACCTGTCACAGGCGTGTCAGTCAGACGTTGTTCTAAAGATTGTTGCTGACCTTGCGGGGTGCCTTGTGGAAGGGGTTCAGTTAAGAATGGGCTCACTTTGTCTGTCTGTTGTGCCGACTCGGGGGTAGGGGTAGGCGTTGTATTTTCATTCGACATTGGAGTCACTCCTAACATATCAATCGGGTTAATCTTGCATTGTCTGCATCATGACAGATTCTAAAGGCTTATTCAGCAATCATGATGCAATTGTTATGAATAATATACAGAAAAACTCACGCTTGGCAGAAATACTCATCGGGTATTTACTGAAATGGTAGCGGATCGCCAGAATGTACTTTCTCGATAATCTGGCGTTCGGTTGCCGTGAACGCGCGTACAAATTTTTCTGCCGATTTGAGTGGCTTCATGGCCAGAAAACCATCCTGCATAAATTCATACATCACCTGAAAGTTATATTTATTCGCCGCGCCCTTACACATTTTAAAGGCGGTATAGACCACAAATGAACGCATATATTTATCCAGACTCATACCGAGCTGATCCAGTAGGGCTAACTGTTTTAGGCGTGCTTCACCCTGATCCAGCTTCAAATAGGTCAGGCGCATCATCTCGTCAGTTAGCGGTTCATGTGGATGATAATCCTGTAATAACTGAATCGCGACCTGTTCATCCAGTTGTACCGCCAGAATAGCCAGCTCTACGCCTGAGGTGCCGGTTTTAATGGCATTTTCCGGAATAACTTTTTCTGCTTTATGCGCATATTTCATCAGCCGGGCAATCTGTTCTGCCAGCGCATCAAAGTCAGCGCCGCCGTAGAGACGATTGAGGAAATACTCGGACATCAACAGGTTTTGTTTTTCAGCAAAATGGGCGCGATGGGTGCGCTGCATGCGGACTTTCTGCCAGGCCTGCACATCCTGTAAACGGCTTAAAATGTCAGGCCGGGTGTGATAAGCCAGTTGATAATAATGCGCTAACAGATCATCGAGTACGGCAAGTTTGGACATGAGGCTTCAATTATCATTGGAGGATGCAAGAATCTTAGAGGCTGCCGGACAATCCTGCTATGACAAATTGAACAGAGATCGGGCATTTGTATGTCAATCTGTTGTTTAAATAGCCAATTTAATCGTGTGAAAAACGTTGCCAGAGCTATTTTTGCGCTGAAACTCCTCGCTATACTGCAAACAGAATAAAAGATCAGGGTTGAAGATGCGTATGGAACAACCACAATTTCAGTTAATGGATGAAGATCAGCTGTCTGTCGAGCTGATTGATGCCCAATATAATTTAAAAAAGACCCGGGGCCAGAAAAATGCCAAAAGTCTGGTGATTCTGGTGAATGGCATTGAACTGGCCGGCAAGGGTGAAGCGGTTAAACAGTTACGTGAATGGGTCGATCCGCGCTATTTGCGTGTGAAAGCCGATAAGCCTCAGCTAGCCGGCCCGAAGCAGACCTTGTGGCAACCTTATGCACGTTTTATTCCTGCCGAAGGCCAGATCATGGTGCTGTTTGGTAACTGGTATAGCGATCTGCTCGGCAGTGCCATGCAAGCTGAAAGCCCGCTGAGTGATGCACAGTTTGATGAATATCTGCAAGAGATGCAGGCCTTTGAACAGGACCTGAAAAATAACCATGTCGATGTGATCAAGGTCTGGTTTGACCTGTCCTGGAAAGTCTTGCAAAAACGTCTGGATGCCATGGATCCGAGTGAAACTCACTGGCATCAACTGCATGGTCTGGACTGGCGCAATCGCAAAGAATATGACACCTTGCAGCGCCTGCGTCAGCGCTTTACCGAGGACTGGTTCATTATTGATGGCGAAGATGAGCAGCAGCGCGACCAGCAATTTGCCCAGTATATCCTGAGTGCCTTGAAACATTGTCCGGATCATCCCGCCAGAGCCAAGGGAAGATGGAAGCAGGCCAAGATTCCCGAGCAGTTAAAACATCCTTCCAAGACCCAAGCCCAGCCAGAAGATTACAAACCGGAACTAAAAAAATTAACCGCGAAGGTCGCCAAAGCCATGCGTTCCGATTCGCGTAATGTGGTGATTCTGTTCGAAGGCATGGATGCTGCCGGCAAGGGCGGCGCGATCAAGCGAATTGTCAAAAAACTGGATCCACGTGAATATGAAATTCATACCATTGCTGCACCAGAAAGATTTGAGCTGAGCCGTCCCTATTTATGGCGCTTCTGGACCAAGCTGCAAACCGATGATGATATCTGCATTTTTGACCGTTCCTGGTATGGTCGGGTATTGGTAGAACGGGTAGAAGGGTTTTCTAGTCCGGTAGAATGGCAGCGAGCTTATGCGGAAATTAACCGTTTTGAACAGAGCCTGGTCAAGCATCAAACGGTGATTGTGAAAATCTGGCTGGCCATTTCTAAAGAGGAACAGGCAGCACGGTTCAAGGCTCGTGAAGATACACCGCATAAGCGTTTTAAAATTACTGAAGAAGACTGGCGTAACCGGGAGCGCTGGGACGATTATCTGAAAGCGGCAGCCGATATGTTTGAACATACTTCGACTGAGGAAGCGCCTTGGCACATTATCGCGTCTGATGATAAACATACCGCACGGGTCGAAGTATTAAAGGCTATTTTAAAACAGCTTCAGGCAGAATAATCTGCCTGAAGTAAGAGTGTCTAGAGGGCTGCAAAAATTCAGCTCACCCGGATTTTAACCTTGCGCCACCTGTTTTTGCTTGATATTTTTAGCTGCACGGTAGCATTCCTCTACATGTGCTTCAGCAATCTTTTTCATGACAAAATAGCCCAGACTTGCCGCCACCAGTTGGCCGCCCAGCGGAATGAATTTTGTGACTTGCTTTGTGATCACTTTCGCTGCAACATTGTTCAAAGATTTTTTAACTGCCGTACGTGCGACCACCAGACCAGAAAATTCTACGCCGCGTTTACGCAGCTCCTGCCAGTGAATCTGACGGGTTTTCGGATCGTAGACACTGATCTGGTCAGGCGCCAGGCCGAAGCGGGCATTGATCTCGGGAATCAATTGCGACAAGATACCGATATCAATGACCACGTCCATAAACGGCACTGGAATAACCGCAGCACCGGCAGAATAATAGGCGCGTTTTTTGGTGAGTTCCAGGCACTCGGCGCGGATTTGTTCTAAATCTAGGCTCGGATCGAGACGTTCAGGAATTTTATCTAATTTCATGGGCACTACCTAAGCTCTATGTTGTTTTTTTCTATTCAAGCATTTTTAAGATGCTTTTTTCAAAGAAATTTTTCGACTGAAGTGTGGTTTTAAAGTGTCATAGAGCGCTCGGGATGTATAGTAAATAATCTTTATCGTTTTGTAGTAAAAACCATATTCAGCAGTTCAGGGGAAACAATGGCCATCCATGTTATTCAGAGTCAACGTATTGATGTGCTTTTGGATAGTATGCTGCGTATTGTCAACCAGACTGCCCGAAATCCATTTGAGGTGTTACAAACCCGGCATTTTATTGTGCCATCTCCGGCAGTAGAAACTTGGCTGACCCAGAAAATTGCCGAGAAAAAAGGTATTAGCGCCAATACCCAGTTTCATCACCGGATTCGCGCCTTTCAATGGACTTCCTATCAATGGGTATTGAATGCGCCTAAAGAAGTGGAGCAGGTCCGTGAAGCCAATATTCCGCGCATTATCATCAAATGGCGCGTGTTTCAGGCATTGCGTAAATGTATTCTGCCTGAACAGATTCCTTTAGACGTCGATCATCCGCTGTATTCTATTGTGAAGCGGATTTATGACAGTGCTGACCGGCTGGAGCAGGGTACAGAGAAGCAGCTGAAAAAACAGAGCATGCTGTACTGGGTAGCCGAGCAGGTGTCGCGTTTGTTTAGCCATTATATGGATTATCGCGGTTATTGCGCGCGTAACTGTCCTCCAAACAACTGTAGTTGTCCGAGTAACTGGTTAGAGTCCTGGGGGCAGGATATTGCGCTCGATATCGAGCAAATGATCTATAGCCCCGAAGATGAAAATGGTCATGAGATGCAGGTGGCGGATTTTGTCAAGATTCAGGCGCGTGAACTGGAAGCCTGGCAACGCTGGTTGTGGCAGCATGTATTTCAGGATGACTATGCCAAAATCTTGGAGATTGAACGCCTGTATTGGGAGCGGCTGGAGAATGCAGAAACCCGCGCCCAGGCTCTAAAACGACTACCGGCCCAGATTGTGGTATTTAGCCTGCTGGAACTGCCACCCAGCCAGCTGGATTTTTTACGCCGTTTGGGGCAATACATTGATATCTATATTTTTCACTTCAACCCCTCGCAGGAATACTGGGCCGACAGTGTCGATCCGGACTGGAAAGCCAGGTTTGATTTGCAGCGGGAAGAGCGCTTTATTCAGCGTTTTGAAAAGACCCGTCAACGTAAACCGAATGATGCGGAAATAAAAGACTTCAGGATCAAGCAGCTGAACTTTAATGCCGAAGACCGGGAATCGCGGCATCCGCTCCTGACCCGATTCGGCAAGCAGGCACGGGATCATTTTTCTCTACTCTCTAAACTGTCTTCGGGGGAAGAGGGTCTCTGGGCCGATGTCTTTGTCGATGAATATCAGGACAGGCTGCTGGCCAAAATCCAGTCGGATATCCTGTATTTATTGGAACCTGAACAGCATCAATATGCTTTAAGCCCTGATGATGATTCGGTACAGATTCATGTCTGTCATTCTTCATTACGTCAGCTGGAAGTCCTCAAAGAACAGCTGATTCACTGGCTGGCTCAAGATACGAATGACGTGCCGCGTCAGCCGAGTGATATTCTGGTGTTGACGCCAAGTTTGAAAGAACTCGAACCGGCAATTCGTAGTGTCTTTGCGCCACCACCGCGTGAGCGCGAAACCGGCAGCAAACGCCTGCAGAAAGATAATCTATATTTACCGATCCAGATTGCCGGGGTGTCGCGTCTGGATGTCAGTAATGCCTGGCGCGCGGTACTGGGCCGGATTCAGTGGGTACGGCGCCGTTTCAGTATTGAGGACTTCGCCGACTGGCTCAGCCTGAATGCCACCCAGCAGTATTATGGTCTGGACTATAGTCAGGTAGAACGGATGTTGCAGTTGCTGACAGATGCTGGCTTTAAACGTGGACTGGACCAGCAGCATTTACAGCAAAGCCTCAGCGCAGGCGATGAGGATTACCGGTTTAGCTTTAAATTCGCCCTGGACCGTCTGGCGTTGGGTCTGGCGATTCCTGAACATACCCTGTTTCAGGACACCTTGAGTTATGCCAAGGTTCTGACCAGTGATTTTCCCTTTATATCCACCCTGATCCGGATTTATCAAGATCTGGTACAGCGCCGTGACTGGCTGACTTTACATGAAACTGGACAACGCACGCCAGTCAAAACCTGGCTGGAATATCTGCGCGCCGATCTGAATGAATTTCGTGACGCTGGAGTAGAATCGCTCAAAACCGTTGCCGAAATTATCGACAAGCAAATGCGGATGCTGACCCTGGCCGATTATCATGATCAGGATGATCCACATGCCAGTCAGGAACTGGTGGCACTGAGTTTGCCTCTGCCTTATGTGCTGGAAGAAATTCAGAATACCTTGGAGATGCAGCTGGATCAGGCCGAACCGACCGGGCAGATTACCTTTAGCCAGATTGGCCAGATCCGGCCATTGCCTTATAAACTGGTGGTGATGCTGAATCTGGATAGCGGTAAATTTCCGAGCCGTAATCAACAGGTTCCGTTTGACCTGATGCGCAGCCTGAAGCCGCAACTCGGTGACCGTTCCCGTCTGGATGACGAGCAGGGCGCTTTTCTGGATGCCTTGCTGCTGGCACAGGAAAATCTATGGCTGTTCTATAATGGCTTTGATCTGGAGGATGGTGAGGCTCGCGATCCATCCACTGCCTTGCAGGAACTGGTTCAGCATATCGCGCTGATCTGCCAGTCTGAACAGCCGGATGCCGAAATCGATCCGATGGTGGATATTCATGGTCTGTCAGTCGCTCAACATATTCGGCAGCTTTATCATGTGCATCCCTTGCAGCCTTTTGATCCGGCCGGATTCGCAGATATGCAGACACCGCGCTATCAGGATCAGTGGTTTGCGGTAGCAGAGTATATTCGTAGTGCCGAAGGCAAGCGCAGCAGCTGGATCAATGCACATTATCCGGCATTGGAACAAAAAGAAATCCGGGTACTCAAAGGCGATGAATGGATCCGCGATATGATTTTCCCGGCACGTCTATTCCTGAAAAGTGTCGGGGTTTCCACGATTCGCTATGCCGATTTGCCGAGTTCCCGGGAACCCCTATTACTGAACAAGCTGGAACAGTATCAGGTACGGGATTTCCTGTTGCAACAAGAGCAGGAGATTGAGCCGAACCTGATGCTAGACTGTTTGCCAGTGGGCAAAACCCAGCAAGCCACCTGGCTGGGCAGCCAGCAGGAACAGCAGTTATTGCAAGAACGTTTGCTGCAGTTGGGTAAAGAACTGACGCCAGTTACCCAGCAATCCTGGCAGTTCAGTCCTGAACTGATCATTCATATAAACGTGCCTCAGGTTCCAAACAGCAGCTACTGGCTGAGTATGCAATCCTCTTCGGCCTCGGAAAAACGCCGTGCCCAGATCTGGCTGGAGTATCTGCTGTGGCTGGCTTACTTAAATGATGATGCACGCTCTCCAGAACTGGAGCGCATTGTCATTTTCAGTAATAAAACCCTGAAGTTTTCTGGCTTGAGTTCGAGCAAGGCACATGAGTATTTGCAGCTCTGGTTAAAAGCCTGGGAAATTGGTCAACAGCAGCCGCTGGTCTTGCCGGCAGAATTACTGATGAAAAAAGAGTGGCAGTGGGCCGAGAATGAACAGGGCAAGATGACCATTGTGGAAATGCCGGAATTGCTAAAGGCTTGGAACAACAGCTATGAGAGTGCCAAACCTTTGGCTTCGGATGAATCCAGTCTGCTGCATCAGGACTGGCAATTTATTTTGCAGGATCAGGATCCGGATCTGGCCTTGCAAAATTGCTGCCATGATTTTGCTCATGGCCTGTATGCGCCGATTCATCAACATCTGGAGTGGGTGAAATAGCCGTATGACTTTCTTAAAGCAGCAGACGCAAACAGCCATTTCTACCAATCCGATTCAGGACATGAAGTTTCGGGGCCTACACTGGATTGAAGCCTCGGCAGGCACCGGCAAGACCTATACGCTATCCAGTCTGATGGTGCGGATTTTTCTGGACCAGTATTATGCGCATCAGGTGATTGCGACGACATTTACCCGTAAGGCCACGGCTGAACTGAAAAACCGGGTACGGCTTCGCGTCGAGGAAACGCTGGCTTATATCCAGCGTCATCAGCAGCTCAATTCAGTTGAAATCGCAGCAAAAATCCAGAATGAAACCGATCCTTTATTTCAGCAGGTACTGAAAGATTATGGTTCACGGCTGGATTATGCCCGTCGCCGTTTACGTCTGGTGCTAAACCAGCTGGATGAACTGTTTGTCGGCACCCTGGACAGCTTTAGCCAGAAACTGTTACGTGAATTTGCCTTTGAAAGTGGCAAGATTGAACGTGCAGAACTGACCGAAGATGAGGATCTGTATATTCAGCAGCTGATTCATGATGTGCTGCGTGACTGGATTCAGCAGCAGCCGCAATATATGGTCAATCATCTGTATGTTCAAAATCTGCTGAAACCGGTGGAGCATTATACCGGGCTGGTGCGTGATGCCCTGAATTTCAGCAAGCAGCATTTCCGCAAGATCGAACTGGCTGAATGTGACCTGAACAAATTGGAAGCCTGCATCAGTCAATTAGTGAGTATTCAGGAGCATGATCTTGCCGTCATGCGGCGTTATTGTCAGGAAAGTCCGAAGTATTTTCACAAGAGTTTTTTGACCAAGTTAACCGAAATTTGTGAAAACTTTATGACCTGGAGCGCAGCCCTGAAAAATCAGGGTGGCATGAGTTTCTTTGATGCTGAATTGCAGCCGATTTTACTGAATCTGTGCCATTTGCGCCGCAAGAAAACCGATTTCCAGCCGACCACTCAGGTCTTTAACAAAAGCTGTCCGGATGCAGAGCAGCAGCTGATTTTGCAACATCGTCTGATCGTGGCAATTGATGCGCTGTGTGAGGTCAAACAGTATCTGGATGAGCAGCTGCAACAGCTTACGACCTATCTGGAATTTCATATTATTCAAAGTGTGCAGACCCGTTTGCCACAAACCTTGCAGCAGCAGGGTGAAACCACTTTTTCCCAGCAAATTCGTACATTGGCGGAAGCATTGCAAGGCCAGCAGGGACAGCGTTTTGCCCAGTTTGTACAGGCACGTTATCCGCTGATTCTGGTCGATGAATTTCAGGACACCAATCAGGATCAGGATGATTTGCTGGCCAAGATCTGGCGTGATGCCAACCGGGTGCAGTCCGGCTGCATGATTATGGTCGGTGATCCGAAACAGGCAATTTACGGTTTCCGTGGCGGCGATATGCTCACCTATAACAAGGCACATGCCGATGTGCTGCATAAACAGGGCCGCGAATATACCCTGATGCAGAACCATCGGTCAGTCAAACCACTCGTAGACGTGGTTGATGCGCTGTTCCAGCGGCAAATGGATTTTGGTGAACAGGTGCAGTACACCTTGATTCAGGCCGGTAGTCGCCCGCATCCAGATCTGGTCGATATGGGCAGGATCAACCCGCAGCCTTTACGATGGATTCAGCTAGGTGAATCGGACCTGGAGGCAGACCAGGTGGCCTGGAAAATCCGTGCATTGCTGAATCAGTCTGCCCAGCAGCAACTGTACTTTCAGCAGCAAGAGCATCAGCAAAGCCTGAGCGCAGATGATATTGCCGTGTTGGGATTTGGGCATTTTGCTCTGGAACAGGTGAAGCAGCGTCTGCAGCGTATGGGCATTCCCTCCTATAAAGAATCCAAACAGAGCGTGTTTGCCAGTCCCATCGCTCAGGATGTCGCGGCCGTATTGACGGCGATTATGGATCCTTTCAATGAGGCCAAGGTCAAGCGGGCTTTACTAACCCGTCTGCTGGGCTTCAATCTGAAAAAACTGATTGATTTGCAAAGCCAGAGTGAAGGCCTCAGTCGCTATATTGCGGATCTGGATATAATTCGGGAAATGTGGTTTGAGAAAGGCTTTTTGACCGCCTGGAATTATGCACTGAACCTGTTTCAGGTCTGGACCAATCTGGTGGCCAGTCAAAGTCTGGACAATGAGCGGGTGGTGGTCAATCTGCGCCATCTGACCGAGATGCTGAGCCAGCAGAGTGAATATTATCAGGGGGCGCAAAAACTCTATCACTGGTATTTGCGCCAGCTTCAGTCACCTTCAGGCAAGGACAGCGAAAAAGAACGCAAGCTGTCTGGGGATCATGGGGTGCAGCTGATGACCATTCATGCCTCCAAAGGGCTGGAATTTAAAGTGGTGTTTTTATTGGGAGCAGATGCTGCTTTTGATGTGAATAAAGGCAATCTGAATTTTTCCCTGTCTGCGCCTGAACAGGACAACATCCTGGAACAATCCCGGGTGATTGCAGTCAATCATAAGAATTTGCATGAGCAGGCGATTCTGCAAAATGCAGCGCGTAATGCTGCCGAAAACCACCGGCTCTGGTATGTGGCGCTGACCCGTGCCAGTCACCGAGTATATGCCATGCTGCAGGATCAAAACGCACAGTCCGATTCGGGGCTGGCCTTCTGGCGTGGTCAGGGAGATCAACTGTTTCAACATGCTTTAAGTCTGGTCGAGCCGCCTCTGTCTCAGGAGCCACCGCGCCTGGTCGAGCAGTCGAACCATCATCAGGTCGACATGCAGGCGCAACCTTTGCCAGAGCGGCAGTTTTATCCGCGAACCAAAACCAGTTTTACGGCTTTGTCACAGCATCAGCTACATGGACATATCTTGCAGGACGATCTGGTCACGGCTTATGAACAGCCCGACAGTGCTGCCGATGAAATTCATTTTACCGGTCTGGAAGAACAGCCAGCAGCTGTGCCCCTAGACTGGATTAGGCTGAATTTTCCTAAAGGCACCGTAGCCGGAACATTCTTGCACAGCATTTTTGAACATATTGATTTTCAGGACAGCAGTTACTGGAATCTGGAAATCCGGCGCCGTTTTAAAAATACCGCACCGCAAATCTGGCAGGAACTGAAAGAAAAATTTGAACAGGCTTTTCATATACGTAGTGTACTAGAACAGGCTTTTTCCCTGCATTATCAGGCCGCTGTGGTGAATCTGCGAACCCTGTTTCAGGCCACAGCTCAGGCAGATTTCAAAGCCGAGGAATTGCGTCATAGTATGCAGCGCGTATTGTCCAGCCTGAACTATAAGTTATTGACCGGAATTCGCCTGCATGACCAAAGCAAAGCTTATCGCCAGCAATGGCAGCAGCTGTTTCACTCGGCACAACAGCTCGATCGTTCGGGGCTGCTAGAATTTTTAGGTCAGTTTCAGGTGTATTTCGATGGGCTGGAGGATGACTCCTTTATCCAGTTTTTTGAACAGGAAGTGGCCCAGCTCACACGCTCTGCAAGCACTGAATCGCTGAATGTGGACAGTATTTTCCAGACTGCTTTTGATGGCTTGTTGGACGAGATTACAGAAGATATTTTGCTGAACCTGATGCATGACTGGGTACATGACATTCTGGCCACTCCGATTCAGGTAGATTTTGCTTTGGCGCAGCTGGAGGCTAAACAGTATCTGTCAGAATTTCCTTTTTATCTGTCCTTGACCGATGCCCCTTTGCAGATTCGGCAAATCCATCAGCTTTTTCTCGGACATGACATAGTCATGAGCGATTTTAATGAGGCCAAATCGGCGCGGTATCTTACCGGTTCCATCGATCTGGTGTATTTCGATGGTCAGCGCTACCATATTGCCGATTATAAAAGTAACTTCCTCGGACCTGATCAGCAGCACTATAGTGCTGAGGCAATTCAGCAGAATATGAGCCAGTCCAGTTACTGGTTGCAGGCCGCTTTGTATCTGGTGGCGCTGCATCGGTACCTGAGTGCCAATATGCAGGGTTATTCGATTCAGCAGCAATTGGGCGGCGCGACCTATCTGTATTTGCGCGGGATGAATGGACAGGTTCAGCAAGGAGTCTATCATTGGCAACCGGACTCTGAATTCATAGAAAAACTGAATCAAATATTGGGCTATTTTGAGCAGAAAAAATCAGCTTGACTTTGCAGTTTTATAAAATATGTAGAGATTAAACAGAAAATTATCCTGTGGATAACTTTGAGGATAACTGTGTGGAAAATGAGCAGAATCACGTGTCACAGCAAGACTCCAATTTAATGGCTTGGATTGACTATCTGTGTCAGCCGCCGTTTAGTACGGCTACATTTGATCCGGCAGCAAAAATCTTGATCGAGCAATTGCTTGAGGCGATGCAGGCGGGAGATAGCTGTATCGAAGTTGATCCTCAGCAGGTTGCCTTATTGCATAATCTGGTTCTAGACCGCCGTCAGCAAAGTACAGGAATTGCACCATTTATTTGTGCAGATCAGCATTTATATCTGTACCGCTATTGGCAACTGGAACAGGCAGTAGCCTCACATATTGCTCGGATTAAAGCCCAACCGGTTGCCGCTATTGATTTATCCGAACGTGATCGCAATTTATTGTCAGATCCACAGCAAAAATTGGCACTGGAAATGGTTGCGCGGCAGGCGCTGAATATTATTAGCGGCGGTCCGGGTACCGGTAAAACCTATACCTTGGCGCATATGATTGCGGTCCTGCATGAAGCCTTGCCAAATATCCGGATTGCCATGGCAGCACCTACCGGAAAGGCCGCACAGCGCATGAAAGAAGCACTGCAAAAAGCCTTGCACAGTGAAGCGTTACAAGAGTTTGAGCTAGAACAATTAAAACAGTTACAACCGGTCACCCTGCATCGCTTATTGGGTCTGGGCACTCGCGGACAGCCACGCTTTCATGCCAAGCAGCCTCTGCCTTATGATGTGATCGTGGTCGACGAAGCCTCGATGCTGGATTTAAACCTGTCACAGATGTTACTGGCCTCCGTACCGTCTCATGCACGGCTGATTTTACTCGGTGATGCAGATCAGCTGGCCTCTGTGGATGTGGGAACGGTATTGGCAGATTTACAGCAAGTAGCGACTCTGGAAGATAACCGGGTCAATTTAATCACCACGCGGCGTTTTGCGCCTGGAGCCAGGATTGGCGCAATGGCGGAGTTTATCCAGCAGAATCATCAGCCTTCTCACGTCTTGCAGAAATTTGAGCAGCAGATTGTGGCAGCCAGTGAGTTACAGGCGATCGATTTGGATCAGGTGAAGATCGACCAGTTGCAGTTACAATACCTGCTCGCTGGTGCCGAACAGACCGCGCATAATTTGAATCAGTATTATGACCAGCTGATGTATGGTTATCAGGCTTATGTACAGGCCATAAAAACAGAACGAAACTCAGCTGATTTTGAACACTATGTGCAACAGGTGGTCAAAACTTTTGATGATTACCGTATTTTAACGGCAATCCGTTGTGGTGATCTGGGGTTGCTCAAGATCAATCTACAGATTGAACAACGTTTTTTAGCAGCCCAAGGTCAGTTGAAACAGGGCGACTGGTATGTCGGACGACCCGTCATGATGAGCTATAACGACTATCAGTTGGGGCTGTCCAATGGTGATATTGGCATCTGTTTTTTACGTGAACAGTCTGGTCAGCGTCAGTTTGAAGTGTATTTTCCGAGTCTGGAAAAATGGGTATTAGCCACCCGTTTACCTAAAAGCATTGAAACTGCTTTTGCGCTAACCATTCACAAATCTCAAGGTTCAGAGTTTGCCCATACGGCAGTGGTGCTGGATCAATATGCAAAAAATTTATTGAGCAAAGAGTTGATTTATACTGCAATTACTCGAGCCAAAAAAGTGGTCAGTTTATTGGTAGATTATGATGCTTTTACACAAGCACTTTGTGTCAGAACCACCCGGAAAAGTGGTTTGAGCCAAAAAATCATTGAAAAATCTAGTAATTTAATTGGTAAAAATAATCAAATCTTGTAGGTAAAAGCTTACAAGGATTCAGGAAATTGACGCATAGAGCTTTTGCTCGGTTTTTGAGAAGATTGGTTCTACAAAATAACTCAACACGGAAAGTTGAGCATAATCGTATAATGATAATAATAATGTCGGTAGACAGCGAACTTACAGTGAAGTAAGTGAAAGAGGAAACTTACAGCCGCTAAGCCTTGTAGTTTTGGGAGAGACTACAAGGCTTTTTTATATCCTGATTTTTTATAGGAAGCTTGCTGGATTTTTATTCTAATTTCTTAGCAAAAATTTTCAGCCCTAGCCAGTAAACTTAAGTAAATAGCGTTAAATAAAACGAGAGCTGTGTAACATTATGCAAATTTTTACCCTGTGATGTACGAAATAGCTTACAGCAAAATAAGGCAAATACCTCTAGTTGTCTGGTGGTAATATGGCAAAATCTACCACACAAGGAAGATGATTTTTCAACAGGATGTTTGAAAATAATAATAAGCGTACAACGCCATAATAATACAATAAATAATAATGATAAGAGAAAGAACTACAGCGCCAAAAAGCCCGAGTTTACTCGGGCTTTTTTTTATCCATTTTCTATGGAGGGCAGCAGAAGATTCACGCGAGCTAAAGGGTTTGTGGGCTTTTCAAAAGAATTTCTATATTTAATTCATCCTGGATTTATTTCACTAAAATAATGCAAAACCTGAATCGTTGAGGGACAAGAGTCATCGGATCTGAACTGCATCAAGGAGCGACCAAAACCATGCAAAAATCTGGATCTATTTTTGCAATTTGATGCGTTTTCCCTTAAAATATGCAACTTGCTGTAGTGATGCACGGCAGTCAAGGTTTTGAATTCTCATCACTTTGATTTTTATCAAAATATATAAGCATCTCGGAGAAATCGAATGGCTTTAACTAACGCAGATCGCGCAGAGATCATGGCTAAATTCGCTCGCGCTGAAAACGACACTGGTTCACCAGAAGTTCAAGTAGCTCTTTTAACTGCTCAAATCAATGACTTACAAGGTCACTTCAAAGAGCACAAACACGACCACCATAGCCGTCGCGGTCTAATCCGTATGGTTAACCAACGTCGTAAACTACTTGACTACCTTAACGGTAAAGACCACGGTCGTTATGTAGCATTGATCGGTGCTTTAGGTTTACGTCGTTAATTCGATTTAAACTTTATTTTCGGGTGTATTGCATGCTTTGTGCTGTATTACTGAAAACTAAAGTCGGTTTAGCTTTGCGCTGAGCCAGTGGAAGGGGCGAATGTTTCGCTCCTTCTTTGTGTTTAAAAATAGTATTTAATCTGGTGAGGTCGGCTTCTAAGCTTTGTCATTTACTCGTCCATATGGTCATGAATGCCAAACCTTAGGGGTCTCCACTAGAATAATTGTTCACAAGAACTAGGAAAAAATAAAACATGTCAATGTTTAATATTATTCGTAAAGAATTCCAATTCGGTCAGCACAACGTTATCCTGGAAACAGGTCGTGTTGCCCGTCAGGCAAATACTGTTGTGATCACCATGGGCGGCGTACAAGTACTTGTTGCTGTTGTGGCACAGCCTAAAGCAAAAGCAGGTCAAGACTTCTTCCCATTGACTGTAAACTATCAAGAAAAGCAATATGCTGCTGGTCGTATCCCGGGTGGTTATGGCAAGCGTGAAGGCCGTCAGTCTGAAGCTGAAACTTTGATTTCACGTCTGATTGACCGTCCAATTCGTCCGTTGTTCCCAGAAGGTTACTTCAACGAAATTCAAGTTACAGCTACTGTTATTTCTTCTGACAAAACCATGGATGCTGACATTGCTGCAATGTTAGGTACTTCAGCTGCATTGTCTATCGCTGGTACACCTTTCCGTGGTCCGATTGGTGGCGCGCGCGTTGGTTTAATCAACGGTGAATACATCCTGAACCCAAACCTTGAACAACTTAAAGAGTCTGATCTTGATCTTGTTGTTGCGGGTACGGAATCTGCAGTATTGATGGTTGAATCTGAAGCGAAAGAGCTTTCAGAAGACCAAATGCTGGGCGCTGTATTGTTCGGTCATGACGAAATGCAAATTGCGATCCAGGCGATCAAAGAATTTGCTGCAGCTGCAGGCGCGGTTGAGTCAACTTGGGTTGCTCCAGTTAAAAACGAAGAACTTCTTGGTAAATTGAAAGAAGCATTCGAAGCGAAAATCTCTGAAGCTTACACGATTGCAGTGAAACAAGACCGTTATGCGGCACTTGACGCGCTTTATGCAGAAGCAGTTGCACAGTTCGTTCCTGAAAATGACGAAACTGGCATTGCAGAAGAAGTAAATGAGCTGTTCGAAGACCTTAAATACCGTACCGTACGTGACAATATCCTGTCTGGTAAGCCACGTATTGATGGTCGTGATACCAAAACTGTTCGTGCAATCGACGTACAAGTAGGCGTTCTAGATCGTGCTCATGGTTCTGCATTGTTCACACGTGGTGAAACTCAAGCCTTGGTCACAACGACTTTGGGTAATACACGTGATGCGTTGATGGTTGATACCCTTGCAGGTACAAAAACTGACAACTTCATGTTGCACTACAACTTCCCTGCATACTCTGTAGGTGAAACAGGTCGTGAATCTGGTCCTAAGCGTCGTGAGATTGGTCACGGTCGTCTGGCACGTCGTGGTGTTCAAGCTGTACTTCCTGCGGCTGACCGCTTCCCGTACGTGATCCGTATCGTATCTGACATCACTGAATCTAACGGTTCGTCTTCAATGGCGTCTGTATGTGGTGCTTCACTTTCTCTTATGGATGCCGGTGTTCCACTTAAAGCGCCAGTTGCAGGTATTGCGATGGGTTTAGTGAAAGAAGGCGAGCGTTTCGCAGTTCTTTCTGACATCTTGGGTGATGAAGATCACTTAGGCGACATGGACTTTAAAGTAGCGGGTTCTGCAAACGGTATTACTGCGCTACAAATGGATATCAAGATCGAAGGCATCACTGAAGAGATCATGGAATCTGCATTGAATCAGGCTTATGCGGGTCGTATGCACATCTTGAATGAGATGAACCAAGTGATTTCACGTGCGCGTCCTGAAATTTCGATGCACGCACCGACATTCCAGGTGATCAACATCAACCCGGATAAAATCCGTGATGTGATCGGTAAAGGCGGCGCGACCATTCGTGCAATTACTGAAGAAACTAAAGCGGCGATTGATATCGAAGATAACGGTACAGTTCGCGTATTTGGTGAAACTAAAGCGGCTGCGCAAGCTGCAGTTGCCAAGATTCAGGCACTTACGGCTGAAATCGAGCCAGGTACAATTTATACAGGTAAAGTGATTCGTATCGTTGAATTCGGTGCGTTCGTAAATATCCTTCCAGGTACTGATGGCTTGCTTCACATCTCTCAAATCTCAAACGAACGCATTGCGAACGTGGCAGATGTATTGAAAGAAGGTCAAGAAGTGAAAGTACAGGTTGCGGATGTTGATAACCGTGGCCGTATTAAATTAACGATGAAAGACATCGAACAAGTTTAATTCTTAAAAATATTCACATGGGAAAATTCATGTGAATAACAATAAAAAAGCCCTGAGCTTGATCAAAGTGTTTATTTTGGCTGGCTCAGGGCTTTTTTTATGCTTCAGTATTGGTCTGAATGTGGTGTTCAGTTGATCTCAGGTTAAGGGATCTGCTTCAGAGCTTTTTAACAAACGATAAATTTCATCTTTTAATTTCAGTTTTTTACGCTTGATCGCCTCAATATCATTGTTGATATGATTGACTGGATCAAGTTCAAGCTGGCTGATTTCTTTGTCCAACTCGTTATGTTCCTCGAATAACTTGGCAAAATAGGGATTTTCCTCGCGAAGTTGCACAATCAAGTCGCGGTATTCGGGAAACATGTATTTGATTTTCTTATTGCAATCTTTGGTTTTCATAGGGATTCTTATACTCTAATCATAAAATTAAATATAAATATGTTCTGATCTGCACTGAAAAATGCAGATCGACAGAACATGAAAAGGATTTACTTGAAGTGCAAATGTTTGACCTCGCGGCGTAACTCCTGCACTTCATCAATGAGGTCCAGCATCATGGCAACGGCGCTAAATGAGGCATCAAAATCGCGTTGCAGGCGATAGGCGCGTTGTGCACGCGAGATATCTTCACCGAGGAAAGTGCTGGTCGGGGTTGTAGAACGATTTGGTAAAATTCCATGTTCAATTAACTGCATGACCCATTCCGGGCTTTGTCCACAGGCTTCTGCAAAGTGGATCAAGTCAAATGAACGATCGTCCATAATTTCTGAGGGGGTATAACCGTGGGAAAAACTTTCTTGGTACTGAATCGTAGTCATGGGTCTACTCCTTAAACAGCCAAGTGTGCAAAATCCGGAGAAAGGGAAGGTGCTAAAATAGAACGCTTTCCAATCCTTGGACATGCAGACTCAGAGTGATGACTCAAATGATCATGAGTGAAGAGTCGGGATGTGCCAGTAGTTGATGGATCAGTCGGTCTGACCGGATATCTATCAGCAGCATGCGAGGCAAAGAAGGTTAAAGCTGAAGTTGTTTTTATAATTTTATGTGTTATCGACAAAGCGTATTCAATCACTTTCCTGTGTTGAATAGAGGGCGCCATATCAGGGCTGCAAAGCAGACCAGAGGGCAAAATTGAACGAGGCTGAAGATTGATCATCATAAGTGGATAAAAAATAACCGTCTTCGATCCATTATTATGACTTTGCCTGCTCCAAAACAGTTTTTATTTGTACCTTATTGTTTCAAATCATGACAAAGAAAAAAGCCCCTGATATAGGGGCTTTGAAAATCTTTCTGAAATTAATATTTTACCCAAGTAACACTGCGACCAATTACTGATACCCCGACATAACCACGCAAGGTCAGACGTTTGCCATTAGCACTTAAGCGTGCTTTGCCTTTATAAACTTTGCCACTGATCGGATCAAGTACTTTGCCATCATGGTATTCACGCGGCTTTTTCGGATCTGCCTTAAAATCCCAGATAAATGGCAGGCCTAGAAAAGGCTTGTTCTTGAGCTGACCTGGACATTTATGACAGATCCCCATTTTTTCTGCGCCAGGCAAGCTGCGTGTTTCGACAATTACCCCTTCATAACTACCATCTGCTTTCTTGCGAATTTCCACATCCGCACGAGAATAGCCCGATTGATCATCGATGGTTTTCCATTTACCCAATAACGGATCTTCATAGGCAAAGGCCAGGCTAGAGACTGCGGCCAAACTTATCCCCATTAGTAGAGTATTCAATAATTTTCTCATAACATACCTGTTAAATTGATGATGTATTCATTTTAGAATTATTGCTCTAATTTATTTTAAAAGCATAATTAAATCAAGAGTATGAACTGTGCGGTCTTTCTCATAATTTTTTGAAAATGATGAATATTCAGGTTTTGTTAGTGTGAATAATTTTATAATTTAAAAGGGATTCTTAGATTGGATTTACAGGAGAGTTTGATTCAGGAGGTAGACAGGTTTTCTACTGTAGGGGAATACGCTTTGTTGAGCTCAGTCACCTAGATTTTAAAACATAAAAAAAGCATTCCTGGGAATGCTTTTAAACTTAAGGATTCGAACTGCTTAGCTCAGGTGTTTACCAAATAGGCCCAAGGCTTCTTCAGCAGTAAAAGTATATTGGCTATTACAGAACTGACAGTCCATCTCGATCGGATTCTGGAATTCCAGCGTTTCACGGATCGACTCTATTCCGATTTGCTGTAAAGCGACTGCACAACGCTCTTTAGAGCAGGTACAACCGAACTTCAACACTTCCGTATCTGGCAGACGCACTTCTTCTTCGTTATATAAACGGTACAGAATATCAGTAGCTTGCAAACCGACTAACTCTTCAGTTTTCAGGGTCTCTGTGAGCATGGTCAGACGTGGCCATAGGTCTTCATCTACCCGGCGTTGTTCTTCTTCACTATTACGTGGCAACAACTGAATCAGTAAACCACCTGCACGCTGATGGTCACTTGCCAGTACAATACGCGTCGGAATCTGTGCAGAAAGGTCATAATATTGCATCAGACAGCCCGCCAGATTTTCTTTATCAAGGGGTACAATTCCCTGATAACGCTCACCAAATTCTGGTTCGATATTGATGAACAGCACCGGAGAGGTGAGTGATTTCAACACTGTACTACTGTCTTCACCGACCAGAAAGTGCGGATCTTCTTCATAGTCAGCCAGAGCGCGAACTTCACCCAAATGGTTACATTCAGCCATGGCCCATTTAAATGTGCCTGATGCCTGAATTTGCAGGCTGATACGCCCTTTAATCTTCAATGTGCTGGCTAGCAGTGCAGTGGCACTGAGCATTTCACCTAGCAGGATTTTAACTGCAGGTGCATAGTCACGTTGCGCTAAAATGGTTTGTAAAGCTTCTTCAAGATGCACCACTTCACCACGAACAGGGCTATCTTCAATAAAAAAGCGTTGGCGTAAATCAGACATAAAATTCTCCATAACCCTGCTTTAATGGTGTCATTATTGTAAAACACAAGTTATGACAGTTCATCTCTTAACGTATCAATTCCTGCGCCATTTGTATCCTGTTGCTGCTGTGTAGCCTGTTTTTGCACTTTATGGCGTTGATCCTGGGCAAACAGATGCTCCAGTTCGGCTAAACTGCTGCGCTGATTTTCATAATTTGGATGTTCATCCGGATCCAGATGATATTGACTATTGAGCAACTTTTCATCCTGTTCACGGAAGTTTTGAATCTGTTGCTGGCTATTTTCAAGGTCAGGATTGAGCTGGTTTAGTAAGGCCTGACTGAGTTCTAAAGCTGAAAGATAAGTTTCACGCCAGATGTGTTTCACGCCCAAATCCTGTAATAAATGCACATGATGCCGGTCACGGGCACGTACCCATAAACTGATTTCAGGATAATTCAGCCGCAGATGCCGCACGATCAGCATCGAGTCTTCAATATCATCAATGGCGACAATGACCTGTTGCGCCGTGGCAACCCCTGCCTGCATCAAGGCTGCCGGTTCTGTCGCATCTGCCTGATAGAAAGGGATGTCGTACTGCGCCATAAGCTCAGTGGCTGGCACAGTGCTGTCCATGACACTAAAGGCGTGTTGCTGTTGCAGTAGAATGCGGGCGATGATTTGTCCGAAGCGACCAAAGCCAATCAGCAGGATCGGTGTATGGGCTTGAGGATTAATATCAGTTTCAAAAGTCGCTGCCAGATGATTGTGGCGATCCAGACGCGGTAAGATCTGACTGTGCAATAAACAATAAAATGCGGGGGTCAGCAGCAAGGAAAAACTCACCATCCACAGCAAGGGAGAGAGCAGATCAACCGCAATAATCTGGTCGGAAACCGCAATCACCAGTGCCAGTAAGGCAAATTCGCCACCTTGTGCCAGACTGGCTGCTAACAAGGTGCTATTGCGCCAGCTATTTTGATGATAACGCGCCAATGCCAGGTTGATTGCAAACTTGCCCAAGATTAAAATGAGGGTGCCACCGAGAATCATCCAAGGGAAATTGAGCAGATCAGCTAAGTGCAGTGACATGCCCAGACTGATAAAGGCTAGGCCCATCAACAGACCCTGAAAAGGCCGAATCGCGCTTTCTACCGCAGGCCGGAAATCTGAATCTGCCAGTAAAATGCCGGCAAATAAGGCACCGAGAAATAGATTCAGGCCGAGGGTATTCATTAACACCAACAATGCCAAGGTCACCGCAATCGCTACAATCGCATGCAGTTCGTGACTGCCACTTTTAGCAATCCAGCGATACAACGGCTGCATCAAGTAACGATTACACAGGAACAGACCGCTTAACGTCGCGATGAGGGCAGCAAAGTAGGCCACGCCGTGTTCGGTCGAGCGAATCCCGGCAAATAAGGGAATGGCTGCAATCACCAGAATGGCCAACAGGGCATGAACCAGTAGAATGGAATAGGATTGCTGACCATAGCTGGTGGCGAACTGTTCCTGATGATTGAGATGTTGAATCACCAGAGTCATGGCAGACAAACTGCCGGCGAGTCCAATTACAATGCTTGCGAGTAGGTTTTGCTGAAGGAAAACCCAAGCCATGAGCGTAAAAATTAAGGCGCTGATTAGTACCTGTAAAGCAGCCATCATCCACAGGGAGGGATTAATCTGCACAATGCGTTGTGGTCTGAGTTGCAGGCCGATCCAGAACATCAGTGCCATCAGGCTGACTTGCATGAAACTACTCATGACTTCGGGTGTCTGAATCAGGTGCAAAAGGCTTGGACTTAAGATGATCCCTGTTAACAGATAGCCCAGCACACTTGGCAATCTGAGCCTTTTACTCAGTGGCACTATCAACAGTGCAATGACCAGAACCAGTGTTATTTGTAACAGTATCGACATTTTCCTGCCCTAAATTTATTCTTGATCCAGACTTGCAGTTTCGTATTCCAGATCGATCCTCAGGCGCAATATCTTTTAGCTCAGTTCCTGAGGGTCGATGTCCAGCGTGAGCTTCATGCTAGAAGGTTTGTCCTGCAGCATGTTTTGCCACCAGCTACGCACATAGTAATGCAAACGTGGACGATCCGCTGACAATAGCACCATATGCGACTGATAGCGTCCGGCCTTACGTTCCATAGGTGCAGGAATCGGTCCCCAGATGTCCAGCGCCAGATCAGGATATTGCCTGAGGAGTGCTGCATGTTTCTGTAAGAATTCGGTATTTTGTGCCTGATCCTTGGATTCACAGCGAATCAGGATGGCATAACGGTAGGGCGGCATTCTGGCCATCTGCCGTTCTTTTAAGGTCTGCTGGGCAAATACGCGATAATTTTCATTCACTAAGGTGTTCAGCAGGGCATGATCAGGTCTGAGGGTCTGCAGATAAACATCGCCTTTATGTTCACCACGTCCGGCACGGCCAGCCACTTGCACGATCAGTTGCGCAGTCCGTTCAGTAGCACGGAAGTCCACACTCAGCAGACCGGAATCAATATCCAGAATCGCCACCAGCGTCACATAAGGAAAATGATGCCCCTTGGCCAGCATCTGGGTGCCGAGTAGAATCGCCGGTTCGCTTTTCTGAATCTTGTCATAGATTTTTTGCCAGCTGCCGACCCGACTGGTGGAATCGCGATCGACCCGAATCACCTCAAAATCCGGAAAGAGCTCATTTAAATGTTCTTCGACTTTGCCGGTGCCCATACCCAGTGTAACCAGTTCCTGATGCTGACATTGCGGGCAGTGTTCCGGCATACGGTGAATAGTACCGCAGTGATGGCAATGCAGATGCTGATAAGGCTGACGGTGTACAGTGAAGTTGGCATCACAGTGCGGACATTGCGCCTGCCAGCCACAGCTGCCACAAAGCAGGACGGGGGCATAGCCACGGCGGTTTAAAAAAATCAGTACCTGTTCTTTTTTCTCCAGGCGCTTTTTGATGTCCTGAATCAATTGCAGGCTAATCCCATGCTTTTTTTGTGCAACTTTTAAATCCAGAATATGGATTTTGGGCATCAAGGCCGTGCCGGCACGCTGGTTCAGCTCCAGTGCCTGCATCTTGCCATGTTCAACCAGCGCATAACTGTCAATACTTGGTGTGGCTGAACCTAAGATTACCGGACATTGCTGTAAATGGCCGCGGTACAGGGCGACATCACGGGCATGATAGCGGAAGCCTTCCTGCTGTTTAAAGGACAGGTCATGTTCTTCATCCAGAATGATCAGGCCCAGATTCGGCATTGGCGTATAAATGGCGGAACGTGTCCCAAGCACAATCGAGGCTTTGCCAGTTTCTGCCGACTGCCAGGCCTGTAGCCGTTTGGAATCATTCAAACCGGAGTGCAGCAACGCAATATGGCAATGAAAACGGGACTGAAAACGGCTGATGGTTTGCGGCGTCAGGCCGATTTCCGGCACCAGCACCAGCACCTGTTTGCCCTGTTTCAGTACCTGTTCCATGATCTGCAAATACACTTCAGTTTTACCGCTGCCGGTCAGACCATCCAGTAAAAAAGCTTGATATTGATTGCGATATTTTAATACCTGTTCGACTGCATGTTTTTGTTCAGGATTGGCAGTAAGCGGCATTTGTGCCAGCTGCATCGGCTGTGGTCTGAAATCTTGTGGCTCCAGCATGCAGGCACAAATCTCTTTTTTCTCCAGTGCTTTTAAGGTTGCAGTTTCAATCCCAGCCATATTCAGCACATTTTCAGTGGTCCCGACCGGGTGCAGTTTTAAAATCCGGTAGGCTTCCTGCTGCTTGTCCGAACGGCGTACTTTGGCCTCGGCATCAGGGTCCAGTAATTTCCAGGTACGGGCCAGCAGGTTATAAGGCTTGCCCTGACGCAGCAGGGTCGGCAGGGCACTGTGGACGACTTCACCGATCGGGAACTGGTAATACTGCGCTGACCATGTCAACAAACTTAAAACTTTGCTATCTATAATGGCACGTTCATCGAGCAGTTCGGTCACTGCCTTAAGTTTAAACCGCGGATCGAGAGGAGTGTCTGCAGGCAGTTTTTCGATAATCACCCCGACCAGATTCTGCCGACCAAACGACACCAGTACACGTGCGCCAATCTGTGCCTGTTCAAATTGTGCTGTACTCATCGTGTAATCAAAACAATCAAATACATGCACAGGTACAGCAACGCGTACGCGATAAAGTGGACTTGAATCTGGGTGAGAATTTTGCATATCTTGGGGTGGAGATCCTGAAGAAATTTCGTCGTGCTTAAAGTTCGATTATGTTAGAGTGAGCAGATAATTTATATCAAAGAATATGAATGATTTCGGTGGTCTGACGCAACAGCGTTAAGCAAAATTTTGGAAAATTAGAGCATTACAATGCCTGCATATCAGTTTATTGCGCTTGATGCTTCAGGAAAGCAGCAAAAAGGCGTGCTGGAGGGGGATTCTGCACGTCAGATCCGGCAACAATTACGGGATAAAGCACTTATTCCGGTCTCTGTTGATCCTGTCGAAAAAAAAGACCAGCAGCATCGTCGAAAATGGTTTGAAAAAAGCATCACCGCCTACGATCTGGCCCTCATGACCCGGCAGCTATCTGTGCTGGTCGCTGCCGCGATTCCGCTGGAAGAAGCCATCCGCGCCGTCGGCAAGCAAAGCGAAAAAGTGCATGTACAAAACCTGCTGATGTCGGTTCGCTCCAAGGTACTAGAAGGGCATAGTCTGGCGCAGGGTTTGCAGCAATCCGGACGTTTTCCTGAACTGTATATTGCTACGATTGCGGCCGGTGAGCGTTCCGGACATCTGGACCTGATTCTGGATCAGTTGGCTGACTATACCGAAAACCGGTTTGCCATGCAGAAAAAAATTCAGGGTGCAATGGTCTATCCGATTATCCTGATGCTGATGTCCTTTGCGATCGTGATGGGGCTGATGACCTATGTGGTGCCGGATATCGTCAAGACTTTTGATCAGAGTAAAGACGCCTTACCGTGGATTACCGTGGCCTTGATGAAAGCCAGTGATTTTATCCGCATTGCTTGGCCATTTTTATTGATTGGTGGTGCTTTGGGGATTTTCCTGTTGGTCCGGTTTTTAAGAACCACCGCCGGGCATTATGCCTTTGACCGTCTGACCTTAAAATTACCTTTATTCGGCAAATTGTCACGCGGGATTAATGCCGCACGTTTTGCCAGTACCTTATCCATTTTGACCCAGTCTGGCGTGCCGCTGGTCGATGCACTGCGCATTGGTGCTGCAGTCAGTAACAACTGGGTGATCCGTGATGCTGTCAATCTGGCAGCGGAAAAAGTCACTGAAGGTGGCAACCTGGCGACCCAACTGGAACGCAGTGGTTATTTCCCGCCGATGATGGTACAAATGATCAAAAGTGGTGAAGCGTCTGGTGAACTGGACCGCATGTTGGAACGTGCTTCACAGATGCAGGATCGCGAAGTGACCACCCTGATTTCAACTTTACTGGCCTTGCTGGAACCTTTAATGCTGGTATTGATGGCCAGTATTGTTTTGGTGATTGTGATTGCAGTGATGCTGCCAATTGTGAATATGAATAATATGATTTAAACAGAAGCCAGTTAGAATTTTGCTGTGATCAAGATTCAAGTGGAAATTCTGAATGATGCAAATAAATGAGAGAGATTGAATGAAAAGGAATCAATTAAATAAACAGACGGGCTTTACCTTAATCGAAGTCATGGTGGTGATTGTTATTCTCGGTGTGCTTGCTGCGCTGATTGTTCCGAATGTGATGGGACGCGGTGAAAAAGCCAAAGTAGATACCACCGTGATCAAGTTGCAGAGCATTGCAGGTTCACTGGATCAATACAAGCTGGACAATGGCAAGTATCCAAGTATGCAGGAAGGCGGTCTGGATGCACTGGTGAATCAGCCAGCGACTGCAAAAAACTGGGTGCCAGGCGGTTATGTCAAGGGCGGTTTTCCAAAAGACAGCTGGGATAATGAACTGCAATATGTGATTCCGGGCACCGATGGTCGAAGCTTCGATCTGTATTCATTTGGTGCAGATGGTCAATCGGGTGGTGAAGGAACAGATGCCGATATTTATTATCAGCCTTAATTGAGAATCGTTATAAATTTTCGATAGATAGAATATATCACTTCACTGAATAGGCTATTTCAATACGAAGTGAAGTGATAATAACTATTAATTATTAAATATAATGTAAGTTAATGATATTTATAATAATGAAATAATAAAAACGATATGCGAGTTATAATAAGAATTATTCCCATATTTATCTATTACAATTCTCGTAAAATATGAATAAACATACACTTTCTATTTATTTAAAAAAGCTCATAATGATCTGAATGGTACTTGACTCGCCAACGGAGAAGCACATGAAAGCATTAATCTTAGGAGATGAAATCAATCAATTTCATTGGTCGATGCTGAAATCTGTTCTTCTGGTTTTAAGCATGCTGCCGATCAGTCAGGGAATCGTCCATTTATGGCAAAGCACCGAAGGCAGCAGCCAGATTATGGTGGCTTTCTTTGCTATCAGTTTGATGAGCAGTTTATTGGCCCTGTGTTTCTGGTCAACATTAAATGCGAGTGTAATCCGCATTCAAGCCGAACAAGGTTCAGCATTTGAGCAGACATTGGTTAACCTGTATCGTCATGTGCCGATGTTGTCTCTTGCCAGTATGGTGTGTTATCTGGCTATACAGTTTTAAGTTTTAAAGAGATAAAAAACCGAGGCTGTGACCTCGGTTTTTTATTGCCTTGAGTGTTCTTCGCTTTCATAAAGGGAGCTTAGGAGGGATTGATAAGGTGCTATATTCAGGAATCCCCTAAATCCCTCTTTGTAAAAGAGGGACTTGAAGAAATTATCTTCTTGACTTAAAGCTGACATCCACTTTACGTGGACGGAAGCGCCATCCAATAAGCAAAAGCAGAACTGAGAAGATCATCACTGGCCAATCACTGAGTTTCATATACAGCGTTTCGCCCTGCATGGCTGGAAGTTCACCACGTAATACCGCTTCCTGATCCACCGGGGCTTTTTTCACGATGTGGCCATTGTGGTCAATAAAGGCGGTTACACCGGTATTGGTGGCGCGAATAAACCAGCGGCCATTTTCTTTAGCACGCATTTGCACCATTTGCAGATGCTGTAATGGTCCTGCCGTGCCGGTAAACCAGGCATCATTAGACACGGTCACCAGAAAATCACTTTGGCTGGCATTGCGACGGGTCAAATTCGGGTAGGCCACTTCATAGCAAATTGCAGAACCCAATGGATGATTTTTCACATTCAATGGTTTTTGATGATCTGCGCCCCGGGTAAAACCACTCATGGAAGGATCATTTTGCAGACCTGGCAAGACCCAGCTCAGCCAGCCTGATAAGGGGATATATTCACCAAAGGGAACCAGTCGTTGCTTCTTGTATAGGCCATCGGATTCATCGCCACTGGCCATAATACTATTGTAATATTTTGGATAGCCCGCAGTCTGCGATTCGGCTAAATCCCAATATGGAATGCCGGTCACCCATGCAGTGCCTGATTTTTCAGCTTGTACTTTCATGGCCTCCAGAAAGGCTTCAATATCAGTCTGGAACATGGGAATCGAAGATTCCGGCCAGACGATCAGATCACGGCCCCATTCGGTTTTACTCAAATTGGCATAAATCAATAAGGTCTTCACCTGATATTCAGTTAGCCATTTCAAGTCTTGCGGAATATTGCCCTGAATCAGGGAAACCGTTAAAGGCTTTTGATTTTTTTGCTCAACAAACGTCAGCTGTGCTGCGCCCCAGGCACCGAGTAATAAAACTGCCGAAGGAATAGCCCAGAACAGGCGTCTATTCAGAATTTCAACCAGTGCACAGGCCAGAATGATCACCACGAAAGACACCCCGAACACCCCGAATAAAGGCGCATAAGCATCCAAGTAGCGTTCGGTAAAGGCATAGCCAGCAAATAGCCACGGGAAACCGGTAAAGACCCAAGTCTTGGACCATTCAAACAGCACCCAGAGCGGGGCAAAGGTTAAAGGGGTTTCTGGGAAAAAGCGGCGATAGACAAACGTTTGAACGGCACTAAACAGGCCCATCACCAGTGCCATGATCAGGATCATTACAACGCTGAGAAATGCACTGGTATCGCCATAGACATGAATCGAGGTATAGAGCCAGAATGCGCCGACAAACCACAAGCCAATCCCGTAAGCCCAGCCAATGCCAAAAGCCTGTTTTGCAGTACGTCCGCGCAGGCAGGCATAGAGCAGTGCCGGAGACAGAATGGCCAGCCACCAGTAATGATAGGGAGCCAGTGCCAAACTAAAGATGGCACCTGCAAATAAGGCAATTAAAACAGGATAGATCAGCGGCAAGGTTTTTTGTTGTTGAGACGAACTCAACAGCTTATCGAAATACGCTCTCATTGGCGCACGGCTCGAATTAGATGAATAGAGCGTGAATCTGCCTCAAGAATGGTAAATTGCCAGTTTTCCAGTTCAATGGTCTGACCTTCAAGATCACTCACCAGACCAATTTCCTGTAATAACAAGCCGCCCATGGTTTCCACTTCATCATCAGGGAAAGTCGCATCCAGCATATTATTGAAATACTCAATTGGGGTCAGCGCTTGTACCACCCAGGTATTGGCCGTAGTCGGATCATTGTCCGGAACAATGTAGTATGCTTCTTCATCAGCATTGTCATGTTCATCTTCAATTTCACCGACAATTTCTTCCAGAATATCTTCCAGCGTAACCAGACCCGAAGTCGTACCGTATTCATCAATCACTACGGCAATATGCGTCTGGGTATTTTTCAGCATGCGCAGCACCTGATCGGAGCGGGCACTTTCCGGAACAAACAAAGGCTGACGCATAAGCGCGCGAATATCGACCTTGGCCGTCGGCTCAGTCAGAAAAGGCAATAGATCCTTGGCCAATAGAATGCCGACTACATTGTCGGTCTGATCGGATGAAAATACCGGAAAACGTGAATGCGCAGATTCGACCAGCACATGCAGGATATCCAGCAGTTGGTCATCTTCCTGTAAGCTGATCATAGACGTGCGAGGCGTCATGACTTCACGAATTTTGGTTGCCGGGAGGTCAAGAACGCCCTCAAGCATGGCAACAGTATCGGGTTCTAAAAATCGACGTGAATCTTGTACTAATTTTAGCAGTTCGTCGCGAGTTTCGGGTGCAGTTCCCAGCCATTTGCGTAAGCCGCGCATACCCCACGACGGGCCTGATTCCTCGTGCATGATTTTTCCTGAAGACTCTTAATATCTAAAAAAACGTGGTTTTATCATACCGCAGAAAATACGCTTGTCTATTGTAAATATGATGCACAGTCTTGATCGTACGAGTCAGGCCTGATTTTGAAACTGGCCACGTATGCAAAGCAGCAATGTAATCGCAGCTTTATGCTAAAATATGGCGGTCTTTCCATCCTGAGTCTATCGATGTCCCCAACTGAAATTATTCCAAGTCTGCAATTGAATACCCGAGGTTTACGTTGTCCTGAGCCAGTGATGATGTTGCATCAGGCGATCCGTAAATCCAAGGCAGGTGATGTGGTTGAGGTGTTTGCCACGGATAATTCAACGTCGTGGGATATTCCAAAATTCTGTATGCATTTGGGGCATGAGTTGCTATTGCAGGAAGAACGTCTGGATGAAAATGGTAATAAAGAATTTCATTATTTAGTGAAGAAAGGCTAATAAATGAAAAAAATGCATAACTTTAAAGTTATGCATCTTAGTTTAATTAAAAAAATAAAGTATGGTAAATGCTATAATTTTGAAAAGTTGAAAATTATTAATAATGGAAAAATTAAAATACTTAATAGGAATATTTTTCCTTTTACTTGTTAATGTTACTGCCCGAGCTGAAGAAGTTTATGCAGTATCTGAGAATATTCGAGATTTAGATAATATAGAAAATCGTATTTTTAGAGATATAGATTTAATGATTTTTTTGCCCTCTGAAAATGAATGGAAAGCTCTACAAGGAATTGAATATTTATATTGCTCTGTAGTGGCTGATATTTTAGATGATAGAGACAATGCTAAGATTTTTTATAAAGATGGAATGGATTTTTTAGATTTTCATGCTAAAGAATTTGTAAGTGATAAATCTTCAATCAAACGTTCGATGATTTTAGAGAGAGTTGATCATATAGCATCGAAGTATTATTTTTTTGATCAAAAAGAGACTTTTAAAGGAGCACTTTTTGCGACTTTATTTAATAATATTGAAGATACATATGTATCAGTTGGACCTACTAGACACTTAGTAGCTTTAAAATTTAGGTCTTCGTATGAAAGACATTGTAAAAAATAAACCCGCTTTAAAGCGGGTTTATTTTTATCTCATATGAGAGATTACATATTTGGATAGTTCGGACCACCGCCACCTTCCGGTGTCACCCAGGTGATGTTCTGGGAAGGGTCCTTAATGTCACAGGTCTTGCAGTGCACACAGTTGGCTGCATTGATCTGGAAGCGTTTCGAACCGTCATTATTTTCCATGATTTCATAAACACCTGCCGGGCAGTAACGCTGTGCA